>JBPOHB010000257.1:0-2817 GCA_052036055.1 Bacillota bacterium
ATGCACTCTTCTTGGACACGTGCGCTGTTTCAGGTGTGGGACAAATATGGATCGTCGAAGAAGATGGGCGTATTTCTTACTATTCAGAGATTCCCAGTTCGGCGTTGGCTCAACTAACACTCGTTGGTTCAACCTTCTATATGACAGAGACGCAAATGCGTGGGTTAACAGATAGTTCGACCGGGGGATCGGTTACGGGTACGAAAAATGGCCTGTTTTCTGATCCAGACTATACTTGGATTTCTGCTGCATATCCGATTAAAGATGGTCAGCAGTATATTATTGTACACAAGTCCATAGACATTGAGGAACAGACAATTTCCATACTCACGAATTCTATGGCAGTTCCGATAAGTATTTCCTTCGCGATTGCGCTTCTTCTTTTCACTATGATGACGCGCTCGCTGATTAGGCCGATCCGCATGCTCTCCATCGCTGCACAGAAGGTGACGAAAGGGGATTTGTCCGCGAGAGTCAGTATACCTGAAATCGAAAATGATGAGACTTCTCGTTATTTCATTGCGGATGATCTCTCGGAATTGATTTCTACTGTAAACCACATGATTGAACGTTTGGAGGCACAAGAGAAAGATCGGCGCGTGTTTATTTCAAGTATTGCACACGACCTTCGTACGCCGCTTACATCAATAAACGGCTTTATTACAGCTATCCTTGACGGCACAATTCCGCCAGAAAGCTATGATCGCTATTTGCATATAGTAAAAACGGAGGTTGATCGCATCCAAACGATTACCTCGACTATATCGGATGCGACAAGTTTGGGGCAAAAAAGCTCGTTGAATCCAATCGATTTTGATATTAACCAGGTTATTGGCGACACGTTAACAGGTCTTGAAAAAAGCATGGACGACAAGCATTTGACGATCCGACTTGAGCGATGCACGAAATATGAGGATCCTTTATATGTTGTGGGGGATCGTCCTGCGATCATGCGTGTATTGTACAATTTGGTATCAAACGCGATTAAATTCACACCAGATGGTGGTACGATTCTTCTGACGACCGAGTGTGATCAGAGAAACAGCCAAGTTATTATTACTGTTGAGGATTCAGGTGAAGGTGTGCCAGCGGACAAAGAACTTCGCGTTTTTGACAGCTTTTACAAGATTGACGAATCACGAGCGAATCAAGGTTCGGGGTTGGGACTTTATATTTGCAAAGAAATCTTGCGCGCACATGATCAGCATATTTCTGTTGAGAAGAGCGATGCCTTAGGCGGAGCAAAGTTTGTTTTTACGCTGGCTTGTCCAGCTAGGACTGACTGACATGCTGGAAAACGACAGAATCAGACATATTCTCACGCTGTTATGCGAATTGTATCCAGATGCTATTTGCTCGCTTGATAACGACGGCGATCCTTTTCACTTGCTTGTTTCCGCAATTCTATCTGCGCAGTGCACGGACAAACGCGTTAATGAGACGACGCGTAAATTCTTTTTGGAGTATCCGAGTGCTATGTCAATCGCAAATGAGAGTGAAGAAGTGATAGGGCTGAAGATTAAGAGTTGCGGTCTATACATTTCCAAGGCACATGCGTTGGTCGAATCAGCAAAGCTTCTACTCGAACAATTTGGCGGAGTGGTACCATCAGATATAGATAGCCTGACCCAATTTCGAGGGGTTGGGCGAAAAGTTGCTAATCTCATTCGCGGAGAGGTTTTTCTGATCCCGGCCATCGTCGTCGATACACATTGTGGTCGTGTGTCAAAAAGACTGGGATTAACAAATAGTGATAATCCATCGGTTGTTGAGAAGGATCTTATGGCTTGTATTCCACAGGCAGAATGGATTAAACTGGGACACAGACTTGTTGCACATGGTCGGACCTTGTGTATGGCGCGCAATCCGCTATGTTCAGCGTGCGGTCTGCAGAAAATGTGCTCTTTTAATAAATCGAACACATTATGAGGGGAAAAATAAGTGAAGGACGACATTGATTATCTGACACGTCCCGTCGAGTCGCTTCCAAAGATCGCGGCACAAAGACTAAAGATGCTTCATGCAATTGATATTTACACGATATACGATCTGATTTCCTATTTCCCAAGATCATACGAGAACTGGTCGGAGATAGGTTTGATCGATTCGCTTACAGATGGGCAGGAAGCCTCTTTTGTTGCTGAAATCAGACAAAAGGCAACCCTTCAGAGAAAGGGTCGACTTTCCGTTCTCCGTACGGTCTTATCGGATGAATCCGGTTCCATCCGTGCAGTCTGGTTTAATCAGCCATATCTGCAAGATAGACTCGCAAAGGGAACGCAATGCTTTTTTCACGGTAAAATCCGCAGAGATGGCGTAAACTTCGATATTACGAACCCAGTCATAGAGTTTGATTATGACCCATCCGCAAAGCACACGCTCAAATCATATTATCCGCTTACCAAAGGACTGAAACAGGGCGTTTTGCGGGCAATGATCGCAGATGCGCTTCCCCTTGCAATACCAAGAGTCCAAGAAATGCTCCCTTCTGATGTAAGAGCAGAAGAGAAATTATGCCATGTTGCATATGCATATGAGAAAATTCACTTCCCACAATCCGAAGAAGAGCAAATGATTGCTCGCAAGAGACTCATATACGAAGAGCTCTATCTTGTTCAGGGTGGACTTCGGTGGATGAAACGAAAAAATGAGAAGGACGAGAGGGCGTATACAATTACACTTTCCTCCCACCAAACAGAAATATATGAAAAAACCATCCGCGAGTTGCCATATACTTTGACATCGGATCAAGAAGAAACCATTGCGACGATTTTAACTGATATGAGCAGGGAAATTCCAATGAATCGTCTGGTGCAA
>JBPOHB010000043.1:0-12219 GCA_052036055.1 Bacillota bacterium
AATTAGCTTACGCTGCATCAACTGCGGCGCAAGCTAATTTTTTGCTCGGACGTACGCATATATGAGTATCTTCTTTGCAACCGATTGCTTTATAAAACCGAAGAGGCAAACATAAATACACATGAAAGCATAAATAGAATCGTTCCGATATTCAGCCAAACCACATAGAAAGCTTTCCCACGTGGGATGGGAGTCGTGCCCTCGTCATAAATAAATCGGCGCAGATACTTGATCAGGAAAACGCTGCCCGTAATTATCGCGGCGAGCCCAAGGATAGCGTAGAGTGCGATAAATGATAGAAATGAATAATTATCAGACAAAGATACATTGTCGCGACTATGCAAAGTTTGGTAGTGAAGTACGATGGTACTTACGATGGTGCTCGTTGTATTTATGATCATATGAAGAGCAATCGAATAGCGAATTCTACCTGTTTTGCAGTAAATATAAGCAAAAAGCATGCCAAGCATTGTGGCAAAGAAGAATTGAGAAAAATTGCCATGAAACAATCCGAAAAATAGTCCCGAGGTTATTATAGCGACCTTATCACCATATTTTTTGATCCGATCAATGAGAAATTTCCGAAAGAGAAACTCTTCAAATAGGGGTGCCATAATGCAGATTACAAGGACGTTTAGGAAGAAGGGTGACCCTGATAGCAAATCATTTAGGGTAAGGCCTGTGAGCGATAAAGTGAGATCAATATGAAGAAATGAGCCCCAACGTGTTGCGATAAACTGAACAAACTGACCGATGAGTCCACCCAAAAATGCGATCGGATAGCACATAAAAAGAAATCGGAAAAAGTGTCCCACACGAAGAGTGGCGGATATCGGTTTTGTCGCAGGAAGGGTATTCAGAAGCAAAAAAGCGGCAGGAAATGAAATTACATACAAGGGAATAATAATGATGAATACGAAAACGCCTTCCGCCTCCGTAAGGAGACTCGGGAAGAAGGTCTGAAGAAATGCGCCGAAAAAGAGTTGCATTTCCAGCGCAAGTGCAGAAAAAAGGAAGAAAAACAGCCCGATCTTGCGAAAGGTTCTTCTTGCATTGCGAACGTCCATCTTTGAAGTAGCACAAGCTTGTCTAGAATCCATATATTTCTCCTATACATATGTGACTTTCCTATATTGTATCATTTCAAAACAAAATCGAAGGCATAAATAATAAAAGATAATAACCCAGCTGTTGTCAATCAACCAGCGTTATTATCTTTTATTAGGATTGGAGGTGGAAAGGAAACTACGCATTAGTAAGGAGGAGATACCTTACATATCTAAATTATGTCATACAAAAATCAAAAAAGGAATACATTCTGCAAAAATTAAACATTTTTTTCATTGATTCTTTGAAATCATGTTTGCGAGAAGCGTGCTATACTGAAAATAATCGAAAACGAATCAATATATCGGAGAAGTAAGGAGCGAAAAATGAAACGAAATATGGGATTTACCCCCATTCCCCCGTGCATGATCGGAACATGGGCATGGGGTTCTGGTATGAATGGTGCGCGGATGATTTTCGGAAAGAAATACGACGATCAGCAACTCATTGATACATTTAATACCGCTTATGAGCTTGGCTTCACTTTGTGGGACACAGCCGAAATCTATGGCATGGGGAGTTCTGAGCGACTTCTTGGCAGATGCATCAAAGACAGGGAAGATATCCTTGTATCGACAAAACATATGCCGAATATTTCGTACAAACCGGGACTGCTTGAGAAATCGCTTTCTGCGAGCTGTGAGCGTCTCGGAATAAATGCGCCAGATATCTATTGGCTTCATCTCCCTCGGGGCGTATTCGAGAATGTTAAGGCTGCGGCAGAACTGCTTGAAACAGGCAGAATCAAGATGCTTGGCGTCTCAAACTTCTCACTGGAGGAGATTATCCTGACGGATGCCATATTGCGAAAAGCAGGTTTTCGGCTTGCTGCTGTTCAGAATCATTTTAGTCTGCTTTCGATGAACAATCAGCAGGAAATTATTGATTGGTGCCAAAATAACGATGTGATCTATTTTGCCTATATGGTTTTAGAGCAGGGGGCACTGACAGGAAACTATGATGACAAACACGGCTTTCCGCTCATATCGTTGCGCAATTTTGCTTTCGGAAGAGGAAAATTCAGAAAAATCATGCCTCTATTGTCCTATGAGAAGGAATTAGCTGAAAAATACAAGACGCGTTCGTCGCAGATTCCCATCATCTGGGCAATTGCCAAAGGCACCGTCCCCATTGTCGGATTAACGAAGCCCGTCTATGCAAAAGAACTTGCGGAAGCGATGAATATTACACTGACCGAAGATGAAATTGCGAAGCTGGAGAAGCTGGCTCTTGCGTCGAAGGTCACATGCAAGGGCAGCTGGGAACCCTAAGCGTAAATGCACATGCTGGCACGAAGATGCCGCTGGCAAAAGATATGACGATACGTTTATCGATGTTTGTAGGAGACCGCACATGCAAGATGTATCAGCTGCCGTCATCGCACAGGATGGCAAAATTCTTCTCACGCGCAGAGCTGCCTTCCAGAAGCACGCTGGAGGATGGGAATTTCCAGGCGGAAAGATCGAGAGTGGGGAGACGCCCGAACAGTGTCTTGTTCGTGAGATAAGTGAAGAACTCAATCTGCATATAGAAGTAGGCAAGAAAGTCGCCGAAAGCCTATATGAATATGACGGGGGTGCCATAAGGCTTCTCGCGTACGACGCCCATATCTTGTCTGGTGAAATACAGCTGCGTGTACACGATGCCTATGAGTGGGTTATTCCTGCAACACTTACAAAATACAATCTACTTCCTGCCGATCGACCAATCGCCGAGAAGGTGATGTCAGCTTCACGAGAATCATTGCGCACGAATTTCCCGAACCGTTGACTCGTGCGGTAATGCCATACGTGAAAAGAATAGGGAAAAAGACAAATACGGGAGAGTAAAGGCGGACGGACGATATGTTAATACAAGGCCTCTATGAGCAAGTCATTAGTCGGGCATTAGCAGATGTGCTCAACGCCGATCAGGATCACTATATTGAGCGGTTGCCAATCGATTCGGCAGAGGCGTCGAGAATCCTGTCTCGGTATGTCATGGAAATAATCGAGCGAAGCCTAGATCAAGTACGTGATCATGGCGGAAATTTGTTGGATCAAGTGGCTGTTGTAAACAGAATTGTTACGTTCCTTTCTGATTCGATTGGCGAAGAGAAGGTGGATGAATTATCCGTTGATGTTGGCGCACAGCAGTTGATGGCACTGGTTCGAAAACAAAACAGCATGACTACCATAAATGAAAAACACACCCCTATTCGCCCGGAGACGTCCCTTGCACAGAGTTCATTGTTTACAGGATCCATGCATGAGCCCAGTATGTATACGGAGCTCAAAAAGGAGATCGGGTCGGCAGACCGGATTGATATGCTCGTGTCATTTATTAAGTGGAGTGGTCTGCGCCTGCTTATCGATGATCTAGCAGCATTTACAGATCACGGCGGCCACCTTCGCATCATTACGACGGCCTATATGGGCGCTACGGACATCAAAGCGATTGAAGAATTAGCCCGTCTGAAGCACACCGAGATTCGTGTATCATATGATACGAAAAGAACGCGCCTACATGCAAAAACATATGTCTTCTACCGAAATACTGGCTTTACGACGGCATATGTCGGTTCTTCGAATCTTTCCCATGCAGCTATTTCCAGCGGGCTTGAATGGAATGTCAAAATGACCGCGAAAGATCAGCCGGATACAATCTCGAAAATTGACGCAACTTTTGAAAGCTACTGGCACGCAAATGAATTCGAAGAGTATCTTCCGTCAGACAGAGAACATCTGCAGCAAGCGCTAAATGCAGAAAAGCATCTTGGCGAAACAGATATTTCCGGCTTCTTTTTCGACATTGCACCGTATCCTTTTCAACAGGAAATTCTGGATCACCTGGAAGCGGAACGTATCATTCGGGGTCATTACAAGAATTTGGTGGTTGCGGCAACGGGAACGGGAAAAACGGTCGTGTCTGCATTTGATTACAAGAGATTTGTTCACGGGAATCAAGGCGCGTCGAGTCGCCTTCTATTCGTTGCTCACCGCGAAGAAATCCTAAGGCAGAGCCTAAGCTGTTTTCGCGCCGTTTTACGCGATCCGAATTTTGGTGATCTGTTTGTGGGGAAAACCAGGCCGGAAAATGCGGATCATGTATTTATGTCCATCCAAACGTTTCATTCACAAGAGATGGATAAGAAGGTTTCTCCGGATTTCTATGACTATATTATTATTGATGAATTTCACCATGCCGCGGCACCAACATATCAGAAATTGCTGGATTATTTCTCGCCTTCCATTTTGCTTGGACTAACGGCAACACCTGAGCGCATGGACAAGAAAAGCATACTCACGTATTTTGATAATCGAATCGCGGCCGAAATTCGTTTGCCTGAAGCCATTGACAGGAAACTTCTGTGTCCTTTTCAGTATTTTGGGGTAACGGACACGGCGGACTTAGATGGACTCAAATGGACGCGGGGTGGGTATGATCGTGCAGCACTTACGCATATCTATTCTCTGGATCGAGTAGTGGCCGAGAGGCGTGCGAATATGATTATTTCTTCCATATGCAAATATACAACTGACATCTCGGAGGTAAAAGGACTTGGTTTTTGTGTCTCTGTTGAGCATGCATGTTTTATGGCAGAATTTTTCAATTTGCATAACATATCGGCAATGAGTCTCACAGGTGAATCTTCTGATATTGATAGAAAAGCAGCATCAAGGAAACTGGCGCAAGGAGAGGTTCGATTTGTATTTGTTGTCGATATCTATAACGAAGGGGTCGATATTCCAGAGATTAATACGGTGCTTTTTCTCCGACCAACGGAGAGCCTTACCGTATTTCTCCAGCAACTTGGTCGAGGTCTTCGGCTCAGTGAAGGAAAAGAATGCTTGACCGTTCTTGACTTCATTGGTCAAGCGAATAAAAAATACAATTTTTCCGAGAAGTTCTCGGCCCTGCTTGCCAATACGTCGCACAGCATCTCGCATGAGATTAAGCATGGTTTTTCATCGCTTCCCAAGGGATGCTACATCAGTCTTGAGCGAAAGGCAAAAGAGTATATTCTCGGAAACATAAGCGGTTCATTTAATACGACTGCCGGCATTCTATCTCGACTTGAAACATTTGAAGAAGATACCGGAAAGGCGGTAAGTTTTGCAAGTTTTGCGGAGTATTATCATCTGGACCCGAGGACCATCTTGCTGCGAGGGGCCTTTTCGCGTCTGTGCGTAACTGCCAAAATACGCGAAGATTTCGCAGAACCACTTGAAAGTACATTATCAAGATCACTGCCACGATTATGTGCGATTGATTCCAGAAGATGGATTGGATTCCTTGTCAAGACACTTCCCGTTATTGAACAGGTATGCATGACAGATTTATCAGAAAATGAAATGCGATTGCTGCAAATGTTCTATTATTCCGTTTGGCCAGATGCCGAGAAGAATCATGATTTGGAAGCGTTATGGGATCGCTTCGTTATGCTTAAGAATTCCCATGTGCTATTTGCGGAGATCATGGATTTATTTCGGTACAACTATGATCGAATTGACTTTGTTGATGAGAATGTCGAGCTTGGGTTTGCTTGTCCTCTTGATCTGCACTGCTCCTATACGCGGGATCAGATTCTTGTTGCTTTGGATTATGACCGGCCATCGACAATTCGCGAGGGTGTCAAATTCTTACCACAGAAGAACGTGGATGTCTTCTTTGTTACGCTTAACAAATCAGATAAAGAGTATTCGCCAAGCACACTGTACAAGGATTACTCCATAAGTGAATCGCTGTTTCACTGGCAGAGCCAGAGTACAACTTCTGAGATGTCCCCAACAGGGCAAAGATATTGCAATCACAAGAAGCTCGGTAGCAAGATATTGCTTTTCGTTCGTGAGTATAAGACGGATATGGCAGGGGCAGCGCCATATACGTTTTTAGGACTTGCAGATTATGTGAGTCATGAGGGAAGCCGACCCATGAATATTACATGGCGCCTTCACCAACCAATTCCGGCAAAATTCGTTAAGAAAACAAGCAAATTGATTGTGGGATAGAGTCAGCGCTACAGCAACATGAAGAAGCGCGGACATTTTCTTCTATGATTATGGAACGCAATTGCATCAGTACGCGTGATATAGGCAGGCAGGGAGCACTTCCTACCTGCTTTTTTATGCCGTAATTTATGGAGACGCCATTCTGGGGTTCCGCGCTTTTCGCGCAAAGAGCATGACAAGATGCACAAAAGACTGGCTGTTTTTGCACATTTTGAACAAATGTTCCTTTTTGGTGAAAAAAGGCTGGTATTTCACGAAGGGATTGTGTAAGATAGGAATACAAACATATGTTCTTTTTGCGGAGGCGACAAATATGGAAGCGATTACTTTTCTAATTATCTTCGGGATTGCAGGATTTGTTATCTGGTTTTTGGGACACATCCTAGCAGATATTCGTGATTCTGAGACAGAAACAATATATATAGGCAGTTCCGGAAGGCGCGTGTCGAACATACATAAGAGAACGGTAGTACATGCCAATAAGAACATGCATGTGCATAGCTCAACAGCGACATTGACCTATCAAGAAAAGAAGGAGAAAATCGCATGAAGGTATGATTTCATTCTTCGCAGCAAATCGCGAAAACAGCAAATATGCGTTACAATATACGTGATAAGCACTTTTGCTGTGTATGGGAGGGTCTGCATTTGGATGATTTTCAATTGTACCAACAAAGCGGAATTGGTGATATGAGAATTCGCGCCGACGTCATTTTTTTCGATCTGTTTTTTACCCTTATTATGCCAAAATGTGAAGGCCTTCCCAGTGAAGGCGAGATTCTTGGATTGACCCACGAGCAGTGGGAGTACTATGCCGAGGATGAGGATCTTTATCGTGCAAGAGCATTAGGAAGAGTGCAGGATCCCGTTCGTATGGTGGAAGCAGTTCTTGAGAAAATGGATATGACTGCGGATCAAGGACAGATTGCGGAGATCATTGCCCGTCGAGAAGAACGGATGCGCTGCTCAATCTGCGAGATAGATAGTGTAATTACTGATGTTCTGACAGAAATCAAGAACCGCGGTTATAAGCTTTGTCTAATTTCGAACGCGGATGACATTGACATAAAGCACTACAAAGAATCCAGGCTGTATACGTTGTTTGACGAGGCGATTTTCTCTTGTGAGGTTGGCCACATGAAGCCGCAACGTGAGATATATCAGATCGCGTGTGATGCGATGCGAATCACGCCGGAACATGGCATTTTCATTGGCGATGGTGGCTCGGACGAATTACGTGGCGCACGCGATGCGGGGATGCGGACAATTCTGTCAGAGTATTTGGTTGAGCACGAACCGGCATTCCGAAAGAGAGTGAAAGCATATGCCAATTTTGTTGTCAGCGATTTCCGTGATATTTTGACTATTTTAGATCAATTATAGAATATATTGCATCTGATTTTGCAAAATCGCGGCAATCGCTGGCTCGGTTTTCTCTTGGATGAGCAAATCGGGTCTGCTTCTTAGTGCCGATCCATTCTTCAAGTTGACGCTTCGTGCACGATTATAGAAGCGAGATTATTTCCTCAAATATTGGTGCATAATGTTCATCTGTTATTCCGAAATCCATTTTCTTGTAAGACCATATAGCGCGCCCAATCTTGTGCTTGTCCAAAACGGCGTGAATGTCTCGTAACCATGCTATCGAGTCAGGAAGGGGTGCTCGGTCAATGACACCATATTCACCGCAATAGAGCGCGACATCTCTCTCTGATGCTATTTGTATTGCTTCTGCAAAAGCAGCTTCAAAATATTCTGTTCCCATATGATTGAGGTGCATATTTTGAAGCGTGATTGACAATTCTTCGCCAATCATCTTGGATCCGCTAATGAAGGCCTCCATGGTTGCAGGGTAATTCATCACGAAGTCTGACGGCATACCAGGGAGCCAATATGCAGATTGATGTGTAAATAGAAGTGGGTCATAACAATGGAACGTATATAGTATGTTTTTGTCGTAAGGCATGTCCAGATATTTGATTGCTGCTGCACTATTATTCCAGATACCACCCAGAATGATCCGGATATCTGGTGCGATTGCGCGAATGGTTACGATCGCGCGGTGTGCAATCTGATTCCAATGCTGTATTACCTTTGGAGAAACAACTTCATTCAGTAGTTCAAAGACAAGGCGATCCGAGATATGACCATAGCGAAGTGCGAACTGTTCCCACAGACGAAGATATCTCTCCTGAAGAGCAGCGTCAACGAAGAACCCTTCCAGTTCATCAAGCTTATCAAAAGAATACCCGGCTGTTTTATGAAGATCTAAGATCATGTTGAGGTGATATTTTTCGCACCAAGACAAGCAGGCATCAATATATGCGAAACCGGATTCGATATAGTTACCCTCTGGAGTCTCAAGTACTTCAAAATCAATGGGAACACGCAGATGATCAATTCCCCAAGTTGAGAGAAGCGCGACATCTTTTTCTGTAATGAAAGTATCGTAATGCATAATGGAATGCTTGCACTGAGAAAGCCATCCACCAAGATTGACTCCTTTTGTATATCCTTCAAAAATTCTCATATTCGTATTCCCTCCTGTTACTTTGCTGTGCCATCATATACATTTTGCTTTCGCAGCTGGCTTTTCTATATCATTTTTATTGTTTTTATAGCATAATCATTTTGTAATCACACTGTATGAGGGGGTGAAGGATATTGATACTAATAAAGAACTGAATCACAGACTCTTTTTGCAGCGCGAAAGTGAAATACGTCATTCGCCTTATGAGAACGAACTGGAGTTCTATTCACTTGTCCGCGAAGGAAATATACAGAAAATTAACGAGAAGATGGAACAATATCCAATTCGTGATCAGCGTGGTAGAGGGACATTATCTGACGAACCAGTACGTAATATTCTCTATCACTTCATTGTCTCTGTTGCAATGATTTCTCGGTTCTGTATGGAAGGTGGAATGGATGCAGAGACAGCGTACAGCCTAAGTGATCTCTATATTCAAAAGGGCGATCGATGCACAAGCATAGGTACACTAACTGAAATTCATCAATCGATGTGTAGAGATTTTGCTGCCCGTATGGGCGAATTACGAAAGAAGAGAATCTATTCGCGTCATGTTTTGCTATGTGTGGATTATATTTATGAAAATTTACAGAAGAGAATCACGATTCGAGATCTTGCAAAATATGTAAAAAGAAACGAAAGCTATCTTTCTATATCATTTCGTGCTGAAACGGGAAGATCTATCAGTGAATACATACGTGATAAGAAAATAGAGGCAGCGCAAAATATGCTGAAGTACGCAGATTTTTCCTGCCTTAGCATCGCAAACTATCTGGCATTTTCTTCACAGAGCCACTTCATCAAAGTTTTTAAGGATCAGACGGGATTAACGCCTGAATCATACCGCAAGAAGTATTTCCGAACAAACTGGAGTGATCAGTCGTAAGAGTCAACCAACGGCAAATTTCTTCTGGCAAATGATCTTGCTTTCCCGAATGGATATGGACATATCGGTACACGACTTCAAATTTCTACATAAAAAATCGCTGGGATGCCGCCAATTTGATAGTGGAATCGTCCATTGACACAGCAAATAATACTCGATAAGATAGGACAATATAGGAAAGCAAAGGTGCATCCGTCAACTGACGCGTGCACCTTTTTGTTATTTCGAGAGGGATGCTATGAATCTATTTGACATCATTGGCCCTGTAATGGTCGGACCATCCAGCTCCCATACGGCAGGTGCCGTGAAAATTGGCTGCATTTCTAGGAAATTATTGGGTGAGCCAATACGAGAAGCAACAATGGAATTGTATGGTTCCTTTCTTGCAACGGGTCTCGGGCACGGGACACAGAAAGCCCTGCTTGCGGGACTCATGGGCATGCTTCCAGATGATGAGCGAATACCAGACAGCTTACAAATCGCAGAGGAAGAGGGCATAGAAGTCCACTATGGTGTTGCCGATCTTCGCGACGCCCATCCGAATTCTGTCAAACTTAAACTAATCGGCCAGAGTGGTCGAGCACTCGAAATAATAGCAGAATCCATTGGCGGATCACGTATCAATATATCCTGTATCGATGGATTGTCTGCCAATTTTAGTGGCGATTACCCGACACTAGTCGTCCACAATATTGACCAACCCGGCCATGTCGCCGAAGTCACATCTATGCTCTCGCACAAATCAGTCAATGTTGCGTCTCTCCAGTTATACCGCGAAAACCGAGGCGGTCACGCCGTTATGATCCTAGAATGTGATCAAGAAATACCTGCGGAATGTATTCGTTGGCTCGCACATCTGGAAGGCGTCGAAAAAGTCACCTATTTAAGTCTGGAGGACTCCATATGAGCTTCAAATCTCTGTCTGAAATGCTCCAAACAACAAAAGAGATGGGCAAGGAAATCTGGGAAATTGTTCTTTCCAACGAAGCTGCCGAGCAAGCCGTTCCACAGGTAACCATTTTCGAGAATATGCGCGCCATGTATACCGCCATGAAAAATGCCCATGACCACTACGACTCCCGTGCAAAATCCTTCAGCAAAATGGCAGGCGGTGATGGAGAGAAGCTTAAAGAGTACCGCCTGAGTGGTCGTAATATCTGTGGCGACTTTCTTGCTGAAGTCATGGAGACGGCTGTGAAGATGGGCGAATCCAACGCGTGCATGAAACGTATTGTTGCAGCTCCAACCGCTGGCAGTTGCGGCGTGTTGCCTGCTGTATTCATTACCTACGAGAGGCAAAGGGGAGTCTGCGAGGATACGATTGTTAAGGCGCTCCTTATCTCTGGCGCAATCGGTCAGGTACTTGCCACCAATGCCGGAATCTCGGGTGCCGAGGGGGGATGTCAGGCGGAAATTGGTTCTGCAAGTGCAATGGCAGCGGGAGGCGCCGTCTACCTTGAAGGTGGAACTACCTCACAGATGATAACAGCTTCGACACTTGCACTCAAAAATATGCTGGGTCTTGCCTGTGACCCAGTAGCGGGTCTTGTGGAAGTTCCCTGTATCAAACGAAATGTTTCTGGTGCAGTCAATGCAATTATTTGCGCACAGATGGCTCTTGCGGGAATCGAAAGTGCGATCCCAGCCGACGAAGTTATCGACTCAATGCGGCGCATCGGTCGCCAAATGTCTGCCTGTCTAAAAGAAACCAGTGAAGGCGGTCTTGCCGTAACGCCAACCGCACAACAAATTGCCAAAAGGATGGCCGATATGGCAAGAGAAACAGCCGAAAACTGAATTTGCTACATACGTATTTTTCACGAATAATACAAAATGGACGAATTTGCTGCATGGATAAATGGGCTCATCCGATTCCAACAACTTTTCATTGTGTCCCTTCTCTGCGTGTCCTTTCTTTGGTGCATACACCTCTATATAGTAACAAGCAGATATGTTTTGTTGTTGCAAAGTGCAGGGTAGAGAAATGTAGCTCACTATGAAGGGGAGAAATCGCGTATGAAAAAATGGTGTTTTCTGGTCATTCTATCACTATCTGTAATACTTCCTTTGTCCAGTTGTTCGGCTGACAAAAAAGTGTCTGAGAGCAGCCCGAATGAATCCGAGGCAGCAACCGTGGAAATCACTTCTGCGTCGGAGCAAAGTACCGAGACGAAAATAGATACTACAGTAGCATTGACACAAGTATCTGTGGTCGCACCAACGACCAAATCCACAACAGCCGCGCCAACGACGAAAGCCACGACCGCATCACCAACGACGAAAGCCACAACCGCCACGCCAACGACCAAAGCCACGACGCAGGCGACAACGGCGGCAACAACAGCGGCAACAACGGTAATGACAGGGAATACAAGTGCAGTCAGCATGGCAAAGTCATATTTGAAGTATAGTGCATTTTCTCGTGACGGATTAATTTCGCAGTTGGAATATGAGCTTTTCACTTCTGAACAAGCGGTATACGGAGTCGATAATAGTGGGGCAGACTGGAATGCACAAGCAATTTCGATGGCAAAGTCATATTTGAAGTATAGTGCATTTTCTCGTGACGGATTAATTTCGCAGTTGGAATATGAGCTTTTCACTCCTGAACAAGCGGTATACGGAGTAGATAATAGTGGGGCAGACTGGAATGCACAAGCAATTCTGATGGCAAAATCGTATATAAGTTATAGTGCATTTTCGCG
>JBPOHB010000053.1:0-6935 GCA_052036055.1 Bacillota bacterium
GCTTCCGCAATGTTCTATGGGACGATTACCAGACTCTACTCAATTGATTACTACCTGAATAAGAAACTTGACAAGGATCTCGAGAAGCTCGATCCAGCTGTTCGCACCCTTCTTCGTATGGGGGCATGGCAAATTCTCTATTCGCATTCTGTCCCTACGTTCGCCGCTGTCGATCAGACCGTGAATCTCGCGAAGCAATACACAAACGAGGGCGCCAGCAAGCTAATTAATGCGGTTCTCCGAGCATTATCGAAGGAAGAACGATCTGAGAATTCTGACAAAGCGACAACACGATTTGATATTCATTATTCTTTGAACCGTGAACTTGCTGGTTGCCTGATCAAGTGGTATGGGAAAGAGAGGGCGGCATCAATTGCATCTGCTTTTCTTTCGACACCGAATGTAACGGCAAGACATAATCGGCTCAGATGCACGCGTGACGAACTTATTCAAGAATTTCATAAAGAAGGCGTAACTACCGAGGATTCCTTATTTATGGATGAGGCCATTCGAATCTCTTTATGTGGCCATTCGATTCCCGATTTGCCTTCCTATCGGAATGGCCTGTTCATGATTCAAGATGAGGCGGCAATGCTTGTGTCTCATATTTTGGCACCCAGTAAGGGCGCGCGTATTTTGGATGTTTGTGCGGCCCCTGGAGGAAAGAGTTGCCATATCGCTGAAATAACAGGAGATCAAGCGCATATAATTGCACTGGATATACATGAATCACGCCTCGTACAGATTGAGGAGAATCAGAAGCGGCTAGGAATTATCGGCATAGATACAGCCGTTGCTGATGCGTCTTCTATTACGACGGAGCATAAAGAATATATACAAGCCTTTGATGGTGTTTTGGCGGATGTCCCCTGTAGCGGACTCGGTCTTCTACTCAGAAAACCGGATATTCGTCAGAAAATGACATATGCACGCATGCAGGAACTCATCCCGATACAAGCAGCGATCTTACGGGAAGCAGCAGAATGTGTGCGTCCTGGGGGCAGACTTGTGTATAGTACTTGCACAATCAATCCTGAAGAAAACGCGTATCAAGCGGAGAGATTTCTTTCAGAGAACAAAGATTTTCGCTATCAGTCTTTCGGCGATATCTTACCAGAGAGGCTCAAGGAAGAGAGCTTATGTCTGATGGAACAAGCGCAGAAGGGACAACTTCAGCTCCTTCCAGATCGTGTTGGGTGTGATGGGTTTTTTATAGCTTGCTTTAGGAGAATCAATGATGGAGAAAAAAGTAGCCTTTGATTTATCACAATTAGACTGGGAGGCATGGGTCATAGCAAACGGCTACCCCAAATTCCGCGCGTCACAAATCTATTCATGGTTTATAAAGGGCGTTCAGGATACAGCAAGAATGCAAAATATCCCCGCACCTATTCGTGCAAAAATAGATGAGTCCTTTCATGTAATGTGCCTAAATCTACAAAACACCATGATTTCGGCGAAGGATCAGACGCAGAAATTTGCCTTCACATTATGGGATGGACATATGATTGAGACGGTTTTGATGAAATATAAGACAGGATATTCCCTTTGCATATCATCTCAGGCTGGTTGCAGAATGGGATGCAATTTTTGTGCTTCTGCGCATGCGGGGTTTGGTCGCAATCTGACAGCCGGAGAGATGCTTGCGCAGATCCTTGTTGTATCAGACATAATTTCGGACAAAATCAGAAGTGTTGTCGTTATGGGAATCGGCGAGCCGTTTGACAACTATGATGAGCTCATCGCATTTCTTATGGCAGCAAATGCTCCAGAAGGGCTTAATTTAGGGGCTAGACATATTACGGTCTCAACTTGCGGACTTGTGCCTCAAATGTTAAAATTCATGTGTATAGATTTGCAGGTAAATCTTTCTGTTTCTCTTCATGCGTCAAATGATGAGCAAAGAAGATTACTTATGCCAATTGCCAATACATATGACATGGAATCACTACTTATGGCTTGCAAAAAATATACAGATGAGACAAATCGGCGGATCACTTTTGAGTATTCATTGTTTGACGGCGTAAATGATTCTGTACAAGATGCTAGAAATCTTGCTGCGCGTTTACGCGGAATTCATTGCCATATTAATCTCATTGCCGCCAATGAATTTGACGGAAGTCCATACAAACGCAGCAAATCGCTGCATGTCCAGCAATTCAAGCAGACGCTTGAGGACCTTGGCATGATCGTAACACTACGAAGAGAAATGGGTACAGATATTATGGCGGCTTGCGGTCAGCTAAGGCGCAAGATGCAGGAGAGCGGGAAGTCATGAGATATACGAGCGCAACGGATACAGGCTGTGTAAGAAAAAACAATGAAGATTTTCACGCTGTCATCAACGTCGGAAGTGATTCCGTTTTCGTAATTGCAGATGGAATGGGCGGACATGCTGTTGGGGAACGAGCCAGTCGTACGGCTGTCGAATACGTTTTGGCTTCTCTGCCTCGCGACTTATCAGAAGCAAAAACGAAGAAGGAGCTGGAAAACTCCCTTAATTTAATGGTAGAAAAAGCCAATATAAAAGTATATCTTGAATCTCTAGAGAATAAAGAATATAAAGGTATGGGGACGACGCTGACAATCGCTGTCATTCGAGACTGGAGACTATATCTTTCTCATATCGGCGATTGCCGCGTTTATTTGCTGCATGGTTCTGCGCTCAGCCGATTAACCGTTGACCATACATTGGTTCAGGAATTGGTGGATTCAGGTTCCATTACAGAAGAAGAAGCGATGACACATCCGAAAAGGCATATCCTCATCAAGTCACTCGGCGTAAACGAGTATATGTCACCGGATACGTATTCATTTGACATAAGTGAGGGTGATCTGATTATGCTTTGTACGGATGGTTTGTACGGAGCGGTTACAGAGAGCGAGATTCGAACCATTATGAAGAAGCACAAGAATCTTGATGAGTGTTCTTCACAACTGATTGATGCTGCAAAAAGAGAAGGCGGCAAAGACAATATAACGGTTATTCTGATCCATTGTGACAGAGACAGGAATAAGGAGAACGTATGAGTATATCAAGTCAAGGTCCAGAAGGCATGATTTTGGGTGGCCGTTATCGTATTGTGCGACTCATTGGCAGTGGTGGTATGGCAAATGTATACCTTGCATTAGATATGACTTCCGGAATGAACGTTGCCATAAAGATTCTTAAGCAGGAATTCTCTGCTGATCAGGAGTTTATTAAGCGATTTGACACAGAGGCACGCGCAGCATCCTCGCTGACACATCCCAATATTGTTCGCGTTTTGGGCGTTGGACAAGAAGGCGATTTCCGATATATGGTGCAAGAGTATGTAGAAGGAATTACCGTCAAAGAACTTATCACGCAGAACGGTCATCTTGACTGGCGTGTTGCCGTTCCTATTGCTATACAGGTGGGAATGGCTTTGGACAATGCACATATGAATGGTGTTGTACATCGTGATATTAAGCCCCACAATATTTTGATTTCACGAGATCGAATTGCAAAGGTTACTGACTTCGGTATTGCTCGTGCGGCAAGTGCCAATACAATTACGCTAACTTCTGGTGGCGCGTTGGGGTCTGTTCATTACTTTTCTCCTGAACAGGCTCGTGGATCAATGGTTGGACCAAGCACGGACATTTATTCATTAGGCGTTCTTCTCTTTGAAATGATTACAGGAAGGGTTCCCTTTGATGGAGATACATCTGTCGCCATCGCGATAAAGCACCTTCAGGAGCAACCTCCTTTGGCGTCGTCCTTTATTCCTGGCATTCCGCAAGGTCTTGATGCCATTATTCTGAAGTGTATGCAGAAATCACCCGACTACAGATATGCGACGATTCATGAGATGGTTTCTGAGCTCGATAGCCTTATGGTCGATCCCAATGGTGCATACGGGATTATTTCCCGCTCGGAAGCAATCGATGCACAAACCGGTCAGATGCAGGCCATGCGCCATGAATCAAATTACGGAAAACTGAAAGAAATTGAACATGCAATCGAGAAGAGAAGAAGATCCAGGACGAAGGATAATGTTCTGGTTATATTGCTTGTCACTATCATTGTTGGTGTACTTATAGGCGGTGGCGTTCTCATATATCGTGTTATTTCCGAAAGCGTTACGGATCAGCAATCAGAAACGTTTACTGTGGGTAATTATGTTGGCGAGAATATCAGTGACGTACTTGCAGAATTTGCTGAGTTGGGATTCACAGATTATGAATTAGAATATGAAATCAGCACAACGAGTGCTCCGGGAATTGTCATGGAACAAAGTCTGAGCGAGGGAATTGAGATCAAGCCAGATAACGGCCTGAACAAGTTGGTCTTGACGGTAAGCTCTTCAGAGGATGCTATCGTTTTGGATGACTATTCTGGACAGGATGCGTTAACCGTTCAGCAGACACTGACGGACCTTGGCTTATCTGTCACGCTTCGTACGGAGGCCAGCAAGACCATTGAAGAGGGTCTGGTCATTCGGACGGAGCCAGGAGAAGGCAGTCAATTATTCAAAGGTGATCAGGTGGTGGTTGTCAGTAGTGAAGGGATTACAACAGTTGTCGTTCCTCCATTAGCAGGATTAACTCTTGACACCGCGGAAAGTGTCATCATGGAGAACGGCTTAAGCCTTGGCGATGTTGAGATCATTAATTCGGCGGCAGAGGCTCTACCAACCTCGCAACAGATTGTGCTTATGTCTGACCCTGGTGAAGGTGAAGAGGTCACTCGCAATTCTGCCATCAAACTATATGTTGGGACTGCAGAGGATTATCAGCGCGGTGGCACGCCGACACCTTCTCCGACACCGGCGACATATGAGGTCACGGTAACCGGCGACTCTGGACAAGGCTCCGTTTCTGGTGCGGGTGTATATATCGCAGGATCATCTGTGACACTGACGGCAACGCCTAAATCCGGCTATGTGTTTATTAATTGGGTTGATCAGAACAATGTCATCCTCAGCACATCGGCGATGTATACATTTACGATGCCGACAAATTATGTATATGCTCGGGCGGTATATGGTGCGATAGAACCGACTGTGACACCTACTCCAACTCCAACTCCTGTACCGACTGCTATTCCGGAGGGATAATCTGAAATGGAGTGTGATGACTGGGGACAGAAGCAATCGGGACAGGCACAGCACTTACAGGGGACAATCGTCATAGGCGTAGGCGGTTCATACGAGATTGTTGTCTCAGATGGACCAGCTGTTCTGGCAGTGGCGCGAGGAATTTTCAGAAAGAATCGGATTGTGCCGACGGTTGGCGATCATGTTTATATCGAATCATCGGGTGACCCAGATATTCCATATGTAATTTCGGAGATTCTACCAAGGAAGAATCTTTTGGTCCGTCCTTCGGTGGCAAATGTTGACGTACTTATACTTACATTTGCCAAGAATAAACCACTACCAGATCTGTGTTTACTCGATAAATTGTTGATAATATGTGCCAAACAACAAATAACTCCCGTTATCTGGATGACGAAGGACGATCTTGAATCTGAGGACATCACGAGCATCATACAGATTTATCGCGATGCAGGATATGAGACGTTCTCATCATCGATCGATGAGACAATCCCTTTTGCGCGTGTGAGTCATCTATTCTCGGGAAAATGTGTCGGATTTGCAGGCCCTTCTGGGGTAGGTAAATCCACGCTTTGCAACATGCTCACTGGTGGCGTGAACATGGAAGTCGGTTCAATCAGCGAAAGACTCAATCGAGGGAAGCATACAACAAGACATGTGGAGTTGTTCCCTGTTGGTGACGGATTTCTAATTGATACGCCAGGTTTTTCATCACTGGAACTCAAGGACGTTGACATTAAGCTTGATGATGTTATTTTGGGATACCCCGAAATTGCTCGCGTTCGTGAGAAGTGCTACTTTCAGGACTGTAGGCATATCGGTGAGTCAGGATGTGCTATCAATCAATTCACGATTGATCCGGGAAGATTGTTACGATATCATGAGTTCATTGATTATTTGATTCATAATAAGCCGTATACGAATAAACATCAGGAGAGATCACATGGGAAAAAATAGCGAATTGTACATTGCGCCATCCATATTAGCTGCTGATTTCGGTCATCTGACAGATTCAATCAAGCAAATTGAATCCGTCAGCGATTATCTACATATTGACGTAATGGATGGCCATTATGTTCCGAATATTTCCATTGGCGTTCCGGTAATCCAGTCTATTCGTTCGCAGACAAGCCTGCCATTTGATGTTCATCTGATGATTACAAACCCACTTGCATTTATTGTTCCATTTGCTGAGGCTGGCGCAGATCTGATTTCATTTCATATTGAGACTGTTGATGATCCGCTTGAAGTAATCAATCGAATTCATGCTAGCGGAAAAAGAGCAGGAATAGCCATACATCCGGATACGGATATGGAAGATGCTTTCCCGTATTTGCACGCCGTTGATTTGGTATTAGTTATGTCAGTTCGGCCAGGTTTTGGTGGACAAAAATTCATGAACGAAGCCATTTCACGAATCGCTTCGGTACGAGAACGACTTGATTCATGCAACGAGACGGCATTACTGTCTGTTGATGGCGGGATCAACGAAATGACTGCACCTCTCGTTACACAGGCAGGCGCAAACCATCTCGTCATGGGTAATTCTGTTTTCGGTGCAGAAGATCCCGTGGAAGCCATTAGGAGGACTCGTTCATGCGTCACATTGTAATCACGGGCGGACCTAACCTTGATTATGCTGCTATCAAGAGCATTCTTCGTATGGATGACCGGATCATTTGCGCTGACGGCGGTGCGTTGCATGCGCAAAAAATGGGGTTAAAGCCAGATAAATTAGTCGGAGATCTGGATTCTATTTTGCCAGAGACGCTTGCATGGATCCAAGATTATCATATTGAGATGGAAGTGTATTCTCAAGATAAGGATATGACCGATTCTGAGATTTGTCTTCGC
>JBPOHB010000081.1:0-9039 GCA_052036055.1 Bacillota bacterium
GTTGCATTCACCCGAAATCCGGCAACGGGTGAGAAAAAGTTATATGGAGAATTCCTCATGAATGCCCAGGGCGAGGATGTTGTTGCAGGGATTCGCACCCCGCAAACGATTGACCAACTCAAAGAGGTCATGCCAGACGTATATACGCAATTCGCTCAGACTGCGGAGATTCTCGAAAACCACTACAAGGATATGCAAGACATGGAGTTTACGATTGAACGCGGGAAGCTCTTCATGCTTCAGACTCGAAATGGGAAAAGAACAGCGGCGGCGGCCATGCGCGTTGCCGTTGAAATGGTCAAGGAAGGCCTAAATACAAAAGAAGAAGCAATCAATAAGATCGATCCCAAGCAGCTTGATGCACTACTTCATCCGACATTTCAGCCAGCGGCGCTCAAAGCAGCTACGCCCATTGCTCGTGGTCTTCCCGCCTCGCCGGGAGCAGCTACCGCGCGCATTTATTTTTCCGCCGAAGACGCGCAAGCTGCAAGCGAGGCAGGCGAGACAGTTATGCTCATTCGCCTTGAAACATCTCCAGAAGATCTTGCTGGCATGGATGTCTCACAAGGAATTCTTACCGGCCGTGGCGGAATGACCTCGCATGCTGCCGTTGTTGCCAGAGGCATGGGAAAATGCTGCGTATCCGGGTGTTCAGAACTTCTGATTAAAGAAGAAGAGAAGTATTTCCAGACCAAGGATGGTAAGAAATACCACGAAGGTGATTGGCTTTCCCTTGATGGAACGTCAGGAAATGTATATGCCGGCAAAATTGATACGCAGGAAGCGAGTCTTTCCGGCGATTTCCGCACAATCATGTTGTGGGCGGACGAAGTCAGAACGATGAAGATCCGTGCAAATGCCGACACGGTCCGCGATGCTAAGGTTGCTTTTGATTTAGGCGCAGAGGGAATTGGCCTGTGTCGTACAGAACACATGTTTTTTGAAAAAGAGAGAATATTCGCGTTCCGGCAAATGATTGTTGCGAAAGATGAGACGGCACGCAGGCTAGCACTTGATAAAATTCTGCCATACCAACAGGGCGATTTTGAAGGTCTGTTTCGTGCGATGAGAGGATATCCAGTCACAATTCGTCTCCTTGATCCACCGCTACATGAATTCCTGCCGCAAAATGACGAAGACATAAAAACGCTAGCGCTCGAACTCAAGCTCTCCTTCTCGGAGCTGAAGGATCTGATTATCAGCTTGCATGAGCTTAACCCGATGCTTGGACATAGAGGTTGCCGTCTTGCCGTTACGTATCCCGAAATTGCCGAAATGCAGACTCGGGCAATCATTTCTGCTGCTATTGCCGTTAATAGCGAAGGCGGCCCTCAGGTTATACCTGAGATCATGATTCCGCTCGTCTGTGAAGTCAAGGAGCTCAAGTTTGTCAAAAACATCATTGTCAAAACAGCCGACGCACTGCTTGCACAAGCTGGCATTTCCATGAAATATTTGGTTGGTACGATGATTGAGATACCGCGAGCCGCACTTACGGCAGATGAAATCGCCAAAGAAGCAGAATTCTTCTCGTTTGGAACAAATGATTTGACCCAGATGACTTACGGGTTGTCCCGAGATGATGCCGGCAAGATTCTTGATGCATACTACCAGACGAAGATATTCGAATCGGATCCGACGGCGCGCTTGGATACAGTTGGCGTTGGAAAACTCATGAAGATCGCGACAGATGGCGGCCGCGCGTCACGTCCTAATATCAAACTTGGTATCTGCGGCGAGCATGGCGGGGACCCGTCCTCTATCGAATTCTGTAACTCCCTCGGGTTTTCTTATGTTTCTTGCTCGCCGTTTCGCGTCCCCATTGCGCGTCTTGCCGCTGCACAGGCAGCTATTAAGGATCGCAAGTAATAAGCACCCAGAAAGTTCTCCCGCATACGCAATCAATTGATTATGCATAGAACATTTGGATAAGAACAGAGCAAGATGAAACGCAATAATGATATCCACGCCCCGTTTACCAGAGACGTACGGTAAACGGGGCGTCTATATTGTTTTCGCTTGCAAGAATGGTGGCGCACGCATCTTTCCGTATAAATTGCATTATAATAAGTTTATGACAGAGATAGTCACATGCGTCATGATTATTCCAAGCACAATTCTCTCGATTGCCAAATAGGAGGAACGGAGCAGATGAAATTCGGAATGATTGGTGGTATCGGGCCGGCATCGACGGCAGATTATTATAAAGGAATTATTGATTTGTGTATCCATTCTGGATGCAGTTATCCAGAGCTTGTCATAGATAGCATAGACATGAATCGGATGTGTGGTTACTTCGAAGAAGGAAATGAGAGCGATGCTGTATCCATGCTTGTCTCGTCAATTTATAACGTGAAGGCGGCAGGTGCACAAGCCGTTGCAATTGCATCCAACACGCCGCACATTCTATATGAAGAAATAGCCCGTCATTCTCCGCTACCAATCCTTTCCATTGTTGATGAGACCTGTGCATATATATCCGAGAAAACCTATAAACGTGTCCTTTTTCTCGGTACAGGATTTACAATGAAGAGCGGACTATACACGAAGCCTCTTGCTCAATTCGGAGTCAAAGTGCTGACGCCCTGTCCGGATGATGCGCTGATTCTGCACAAAATAATCTACCCGAATCTGGAAAACGGAATTGTCATTGCTGCAGACAAGACGAAGATGATCGACATAAGCGAAAGGTACATCCGCGACTTTCATCTGGACGCGGTCATTCTTGGTTGCACGGAAATTCCACTCATGATACAAGAAGGAGATCTATCCGTCCCAGTCATCAATACGATGCAGATACATATTGCGTCTATCGCAAAGAAAATTCTGTCAGATGTTCCTGAAACGGAGTTTGACTCAACGTATTGTCACGTGCAATATCTTGAAAAAGAACGCGCCGTTCTTCTTGCATGGAGAGAGTTTGCTTCCTTCGAGAACTATCGGAAGCCAACACGCTTCGCGCTGGACCTTATGCAGAAATATCCAGTTACATCGTTTATCGTTGATGCCCGAAAAGGCTTCGAAGATGAGACGGAAGATGCCAAATGGGGATTTTCTTGGCTGCTCCCTCATATGAAAAAAACGACATGCGAGACGGTTATCTTTGTAATGAACGAACAGCAAAGTACCCTTGATGAAGAGATGGACATGTGGACAAATGAGTTTCGGAAGTATTTTACCGTGAGGAAATTTGTCTCCCTTGAAGAAGCCCTACATGACTGTCTTCGCATGCCGCAAAACCGAAATTAACGATTTCATTCACTTTTCCTTCTTTTTTGCCGAATCTATGCGTTTCATCTGCCTGACATTCCTTTTCGTGAGGGCAGATAATGCAAATAGTACTGGCCAAAATGATGCGGAGGGAATAAGGATGTTTGAAAAGAAAACGAAAGAAGAAGGCCCCAAAAAGTTAGCCAAGCGAAAAAGCAGAAAGAAATTCTTCATCACAACAGGTATACTCGTCGTGCTCGTAACAGCGGGCATCATTGTATTGGTTATTCTTTAGAAGAAAAACGAAGCCGATAATTCCGATTCTGGCGTGACGTATTCATCCTACACGGTTGAGGCAGGAACCATTGCGGATACGATTGAAGAGTCTGGCTCAGTCGCAATCGGAAGCTCGACATCGATAACATCCGATTATGACCTGACCGTTGACGAGTCCTATGTTGCCGTTGGCGACAGTGTAACAGCAGGCACAAAACTTGCGCATATGGATACGACATCTCTATCTGATTTACTCGATACATATACCACGCAACTAGATGATATTGACAATCAACTGTCTTCGTCTGATTATTCGCGCGGAAATGCATACCTCGCGTCTACCGCAGAGGGCCGCGTCAAGGAACTTCATATTGCAGCCGGAGATGATGTGCAAAACAGCATGAACGAGTATGGTCTTCTGTTCGTTATCTCAACAGATGGCTGTATGAAAGTCGTTTTCACGCCGGAAAACGATGCGTCGATTACACTTGGCGAATTCTATACCGTTGCGATTACGGAAAGTGACGTAACAACATCGGATACAGGCGTGATCACCGCTCAAAACGAGGATGGTTCCTATACGCTTACTATTTCAGATGACACCTATGATTACGGTGCAGCGGTGACGATTACAAATGCGGATGGAACAGAAATCGGGACAGGTACGCTGGATGTCAGTTCTCCCTATCCAGTAACACTCGCATCGGGCATGATCAGTTCCGTAGCCGTTGAAGAAAACGACTATGTTTACGAGGGGACAACCCTATTCTATCTTGAAGAAGGTCAGCAAAGTGACTCATATTTGAATCTGTTGTCACAGCGAGAAGATCTCTGGAGCACGATTTGTGCCATTAAGGATCTACTTGCCAACCCCTATATAACGGCAGAATCGGATGGGGTCATCACCGCAACGTCGCTTACGAGTGGCGCCAAAATATCCGCAGGCTCAGAAATGTATCAGATCGCGACGGACGACGGATTTGTAATGACCTTATCCGTTGATGAGGATGACATCTCTTCGCTGAGTGTAGGGCAGGCAGCTGTCATTACGGTCAGTGCGCTAGATGACCTCGAAGTAGACGGAAGCATATCAGCTATCTCATATATCGGCACATCCAATAATGAAGTCACAACGTATACAGTTACCGTGGCTGTGGATGACGCGGAAGGCCTTCTTTCTGGCATGAATGCGGATTGTGTGATTACAATCGACAGTGCCGACAACGCAATCCTCGTACCTGTTGGCGCGATACAGACTGTGCAAGAGAAGAAGTATGTCCTTCTTGATGATGGAAGCGAATCAGGTACACTTACCGAAGTAGAGCTCGGACTGGTAACAGACACATATGCACAAATCACTTCTGGGCTAAGTGAAGGAGATTCCATTTTGATCGCAACCTATAGTAGCACAGAGAATAGTTCAGATTCTGGCATGGTAATGGGCGGAACCAGCGGCTCAATGACTGGCTTCGGTGATATGACAGGCGGTGGCGGAGATATGCCAAGCGGCGGCGACATGCCTAGCGGAGATATGCCTTCAGGTAATGGAAATGCCGGAGGAAACTGATATGATTTCAATGCGAAACATTAGTAAAACGTATGTAATCGGCGGTGAACCACTTACCGTTTTGCAAAACGTCAGCCTTACTGTTGAACGCGGAGACTTTCTCGCTGTCATAGGACCATCCGGAAGCGGAAAATCGACGCTTATGAATATTATCGGGTGCCTGGATGTACCAGACGAAGGTGATTACCGATTAGACGATCTGGACGTCACATTATGCACAGACAACGAGCTCTCCGTGGTGCGCAACAAAAAAATCGGGTTCATCTTCCAACAGTTCAATCTTCTGGGCAAACTTTCTGCCATTGACAATGTTGCTTTGCCGTTGATCTATCAGGGAATTTCGCCGCGAGAAGCACGAAAAAGAGCGACGGCCTCGCTCGACAAGGTGGGCTTATCCGATCGTGAAAACATCGCCCCAACGAGCTGTCAGGCGGGCAGCAGCAAAGAGTCGCAATCGCACGGGCACTCATAACGAATCCGTCGCTGATTCTGGCTGACGAACCCACCGGCAATCTAGATTCAAAATCCGGCAGAGAAATCATGAGTGTGCTTCACGAGTTGCATGCCGCAGGGAACACAATTGTTTTAATCACGCATGACGAAAGAATTGCAATGGAAGCACAGAAGAGGGTCTATATTAACGATGGAATCTTGACGCAAGAGAGAGGAGGGAATGCCATATGAGCATCATACAGGCAATTCGCATGGCACTCGTCTCCATACTGTCCAGTAAAATGAGATCCTTCCTTACCATGCTTGGCATCATCATCGGAGTCATCTCGGTAACGATCCTCGTATCCATTGTCCAAGGGACAGTCACTTCTGTAACCGGAAGTATATCGGATATGGGTTCGACTCTTCTGACATGCACAATCACAGCAGACGACCCACCAGATCTGACCCTCGAGGATTTAGCAGAACTTGAAGGCGAAGGAAGCGTAGATCTTGTCGCGCCGATGATTTCTTCAACCGTGACAACAATTGCAGATGACACCACTTACTCAACCACCGTGCAAGGAACCACTACTTCCTATCTGGATATAGAGGGGCTCGCAGTCGCTGACGGAAGATTCTTTAATGATGTAGATCTGGAATATGAAAACTATGTATGCGTCGTCGGAACCGATGTTGCAGAGAATCTGTTTTCCACAAGAAGTTGCGTCGGCAACTATCTGGAAATGAGCGGCAAAAAATTTCTCATCGTCGGGGTGCTTGAATACTCAGGATCTGACTCAAGTGGATCCAAAGACGACTGCGTCATTATTCCATTCACGACCGCCCAGAAATTGCTGCAAGTGACAGACATAACCGAATTCTATGCGTCCGCAGATTCGTCAGATACCGTTACAACAGCACAGGCCACACTGGAGAAATACTTGTACATTCTGACAGCTGATGAGGATTCATACAGTGTTTATAGTGAGACGGAGGTACTCGACACAATCTCATCTGTGACCAACACAATGGCACTGATGCTCGGTGGCATTGCAAGCATATCACTGCTTGTCGGCGGAATCGGCATCATGAATATTATGCTCGTATCCGTCTCAGAGAGAACCAGAGAAATCGGGATCAGAAAATCCATCGGAGCAAAACGAAGAAACATCCTAACGCAGTTCCTCGTCGAGGCACTGACCTTATCCATCATCGGCGGACTGATCGGGCTCGTCCTGGGGAAAGTCGGCATTGTCATAGCATCAATCTTGATGAACAGTGAATACGAATTATCAATCCCTGTAGCACTTGCCGCAATGGCCTTCTCGATGGTGATCGGCATTATCTTCGGGCTATATCCCGCCTTCAAGGCAGCCAGACTGAAACCAATCGATGCTCTTAGGTATGAATGATGCGTAGTTTTTTGGACCTCTACCTCTATTAGAAATACGTAAGAGTAACTTTCCCCCTTGTAGCGCGGTCAGAAACAAAGGCCGCTCGGAAAGCACATAACTGAGAAATCAGGAATGTGCTTTTCTGTGTAGATCCGATTCCCAAACGATCATCAGCTTGCGGCTTCACAGATCGGAATTTCATCTGTCCCAGTGCATTCACCGAGAATCGAGTCGATTCGGTCATAGGAAGCCTGCATATCAGAAGCTGTTGTCTGAAAAGCATCTGGGTCCGAAAGTGCGGGAAGAACGGGAACAATATAGTGTTGCATTGGCGATTCGGTTCGAATCCGCACGACATACGTCGGAATGTACTCTCCCATTTCAATTGAGACGCCCTCTTCATTTTTTACAATCGTAATTCGTGCGATCATTCCATCCTGCGCTTTTCCGGCCGTGCCATTCGTGCCGAAATTCCAATTGCCAAGGAAATTCCCGAGAGAATAGTAGACAAGCGTCTGTTTTCCCGTGACAGAAGAGGTGAGAACATCAATTTCCTGCAGAACATGCGGGTGATGCCCGATAATGAGATCAACACCTCCGTCACACAGCGCCTGCGCCATCTCTTGCTGCCACAAGGCACTGTGCGTGCTATATTCGATTCCCCAGTGCAGTTCAATGCAAATAAACTCCGCTCCTTGCCCCTTCAGCGCCTTCACACGTGACAGAATTGCCGCAAGATCCGCCTCATAGGAAGATGGCCTAGATGGATTAAAAGAGTTGATCAGTTGATCGGCTCCATCGGGAATCGGGATGCCATTTATCGTTTTCTGATCGACGCTCCCGATGGTCTCAAAAGTGTAATTCATCAGTCCGACAGAAATGCCGCCAACATCAATGATCGAATCCATGGATGAAGCTGTAGACGAACGGGTTCCGACAACCGTAAATCCACGTTCACTAAATACCGTTGCCGTGCGAATAACACCGTCAAGACCTTTGTCAATGCAGTGATTATTTGCCGTGCAGACGGCTCGAAAACCAGCAGCATACAGTGCATCGGCAATCGCGTCTGGTGCAGAGAAACTGGGAAAGCCCGAATAAGGCTCGCCAGCCAATGTGCCTTCATAATTCGCAATGGCCAAATCAGACTTTGCAATAATCCATGAAATATAGGAGAAATCTTGGGTGAAGTCGTATTGGGGATCATCCTCGCCAGGGTTTACAAGTCCGCCGTCAATCACGGCTTGGTGCAAAATCACATCCCCTACTGCGTCAATCGTTACACGAATCTCTTGCGGTACAGGGGTGGTTGTGGGCGACGGCGAAGGCGACGGTGCGGCTAATGTGGGCACAGCCGTTTCAATGGCAGAAGATGTTGCCGTGGACATTGCTGATGTCGAACTTTTTCCGGTGCGGATATCTTTGTGTGGCAGAAGCCATATACAAAGCAAGACAATTGCCAAGAAGAAGAGAACACGAATCGTGATGCTTCTGCATTTTCGATAAATGCCGGTCATTCTTATTCGATGATCTTCAGAGGAGCAAGATTTTCTCTCCATACTGGCGACTCCTATTCACGAGCAAAGATGGTGGAATGAGATACCACTCAAATATACTTATTCTATATCAGTATAATCGATCCGCAAACAAATCGATTGCCGATCAATCAATAATAGTAATGAAAATAAGCATAACAAGGAGAAGAAAGACCCATATTTGCCATGCGCGCAGTTTCTTTACGAGCGGATTGCCAACATATCCCTATTGGAAAAGGGATAGGAAGCAGGAGAAAAAGACGAAATACGGCGCTCCTTTTGCCAGTCAATAAAAATTGATGCGAAGAAGGAAAAATACTTGTTGACACATCCGAAGTGTTAGATTAGAATTTATATCCGGCCGACAAAATCTGTCAGCCAGAAGTGATTATCACACAGGCTCAGCTGAGAAAATGAACGAGTAGTTTATCAAAATAATCGTTGACATATCGGCACTTCGGTGATATCATGGCTAAGCACTCTTTTGAAAAGGAGAGCGCAACGGACCTTGAAAATTGAATAGAAGAGCAGAAATAAGACGAGCCTAAGTTCAATTCAAAAGAGTTGAAAAAATGAGTAAACAAAGAGCCAAAAGGCTCTCAGAAATTTTTTGAGAGTTTGA
>JBPOHB010000025.1:0-1729 GCA_052036055.1 Bacillota bacterium
AGGATGGTAGCTCAAAATCGAAGTTACCTTCCTCATCTGTTCTTACTTCGCGAGTAAGGATAATCCCATAATCGGTGTCAAGCTTCGACACTTTTCTACCATCTGTAGGATCTTTGACAATTTCAAGTTTGATCAGCGCATGTTTCTGTGCCTTTCCAAACAGAATTAATGGAACACCCTGCTGGAAAACCATGCCTGTTGCAAGCCAAGAAGGTAGGTGAATGGAATGAAATTGCATGGAATGCCTCTTTCTATCTTTGTAATACCCGTATATTATACGCTATATCGATGAGTCGGTAAATCAGGTGTATGTACCTCATTGTTATCTTTCTTGAAGACTAAGTTGGGCGATGGTGATAAAAAAGCAAATTTTTTTGGCTCTGAGCCGAAAATTCGTATATATCATATTGACACATAGTTTGCAAAATTATAAATTATTATTATCTCGCGTATATGGGCTAGGCGAGAATAATACTGACTGGGGGGAATATGACAATGAATCACTTTGAAAATGCCAACTTGGAAGAACACACGCAGGTTCTTGGGCGAATACTACGTAAATATCGACGAAGCAAGAAACTATCACAGTTTTCTCTGTCTGAAGCTGCCAATATCAACAATTCATACTACTGCTCGATTGAGAAGGGAAATGCAAATCCAACCCTTAAGGTTTTTATATCCATCTGTCGGGGGCTGAAGACGAACCCCACAAGAATACTAGGGGAGGTCATGTTAATCGCGGAAGAAAATGAAATTTATGAAGAATGAATAACCACAATTTATGCGTGCCTATTTTCAGCGCTTATCATTTCTTATATAATGCACCCATATGATACATTTGCTTTAGCATTTGAATAGAAATATGGGGGTTCGCAATGTCAGAGGAAATGCACAGCGTGAAGAATACAGTTCAAGCAGAATATGAGAATATTCGGCAATTCGCGAAGGGCGAGCCGATTCCATTTTGTGCGCATCTTCACGAACAAGGAAATTCTTGTGATGAGATTGGCGCACATTACCACGAATACATTGAATTGATCTATGTTTTGGACGGAACGTTTATGGCTTCGGTAAGTGGACGTGAATTTAGCATATCGAGCGGAGATCTATTACTCGTCAATTCGAAGGAACCCCATGCTTTCAGACGGTTCCCAAATTGCAGATTCATTTGCCTTCAGTTTGATCCGTTCCTTCTTTTCTCCACTTCGCGCACCACATTTGAGGCAAAATACATCATGCCTTTTATTATGTCGTCGTCCTCGCCGCAGAGAGTCATCTCGGCAGAAGAACTTGAGGAGACACAAATCGGTCGTTTAGTCGAAGAGACATATCAAGAATATGCCACCCTAAAATATGGCTTTGAATTGGCTGTACGCTCAAATCTGTGTCAGATTTTCCTTTTCTTTCTTCGCAAATGGCATTCGCAGGGCGTCAATATGGGTATCACCGCAAGTCTGAGAAACGAGGACATTTTGCGCCTTAAGAACGTCCTCACTTACATCGACGAAAACTATATGCGTTCGGTTGGAGCAGAAAAAATGGCAACCATGTGTAATATGAGTTACAGCTATTTCTCGCGATTTTTCAAAGCATCTATCGGCAAAACTCTTTCCGAATATCTCACATATGTCCGCATAACTGAAGCCGAGAAATTGCTCGTTAGTACGAATATGAGTATCAGTCAAATTGCGATGGAAACAGGCTTTTCAAATGCAAGTTACTTCATTAC
>JBPOHB010000097.1:0-3909 GCA_052036055.1 Bacillota bacterium
GCAGACTCGAATAGAAATGTGAATCTGCACTTGCCAAAACACAGTGAATCATTGTTCTGCAAAGGTGCCTCTTCATAACTGTATAGGCGTTTGTCATTAAGAAAGGTGCCGTTTGTCGAACTAAGGTCAACAACGAAATATACGTCTTCTCTATGGAGTATTCTTGCATGTCTGTAGGATACACTCTGATCATTTAGCATCAAATCACAAAACAGCTCATCACTTCCTATAAGAAAATCTTCTACCCAAATGATGCTTGTCTGGGGTCTGGTTTTGCTTGATTGACTTGTCGTACCAACAAGATATGCAGGGGATACAGGAATGGAAGCAGAAGGCTTCTCTTTGTTCATTGTCGGGTCATTATTCGTATTGATTTTTGGGAACAGAAGGTCTTTCTCGGTAAGGAAATTTGGCGGGCGAGACAATTCTTTTGCGATACTTTCTTTTTCTTTCTTCTCGAAAGGGTAAGTAGTCAGGCAGAGCAAGCACAACAGTGAAACGAAAGCATAAACGAAGTAGAAGAGAAGACCCGATCTCAGGGTAAGCATGATAAACAAGGTGATGATCATCAAGATTATCTGGGTTAATAACCAACTTGCGCGTATTGGCAGTAACTTCTTTCTTTTTGTCATTCCGGATTCGATTGTCTGCCTTGTCAGCATCCGATGCAATTCCGCTTCATTATTTTCACTCAGATAATGTATGATTTGATTTCGATCTTCTTCACATAGCACATCGCTGAAAAATGAGTGCATTAGTACTTTTTCTAGGCGAAGGAAAAGGGGTGTTTGTGAAAAGTGATGATGAGAGATCGGTAAATAGCACCACATGAGACGAGATGCTTTCTCGTCAAAGAAGACATAGTCTTCTTCAGCCACAAAGCAGTCTGGATCCAGATAGGAATCTGTTGCTTCGATGATTGATAAGACAAATGCAGACACACATTCCCACTTGCTTGCAGAGTCCTTCCATGCAACATGTTGTATGGAAGATATCCTTTCCATGCCAGTGCAGTCAATGCAGATTTCTGTTTTTCCATTGTGCTCGCGAGAATATGTTGGGAGAACGTAATGAAGAGTGTGATTTTGCAGCAACTCAAGCGCATGCAAAACCACACTTTCATTCTCCGCTAGCGTTTCAATCCCAATTATGCCGTAGGGTCCTCGTTCAAATCTCATGTCAGTACCCGCCTATCATCATTCTTTTAATTGATCTATGACATTTTCGTCATCAAAAACATACGACATGATGGTGGAAGAATATTTTGATAGGGCGACTCTGAATATGAGGGCAAGACTTACAAGAATTGCAATGATAATTACAATTTCAACTGTTCCCATTCCTTTTGCACTACGCGGGTTCATTTTTTCTGGTGTTCTTTTTTCTTTTTTCATACGTGGTACCTCCGTTAGTTTAATTTGAGCGATAATACTGCGGGTGTAATGGCGACGATTAGTACGGCGACAAAATCAAGCATCATTGGGAGCGTCATTGCAAGAGCGTCTCGCTCTCTTTTCTTTCTTGCAGCATTGCGGCAAAGAGACCAGCAGGCATTCGATTGTAGTGAAAGAAGTTGTAATACTTCCGCACCTCCGGAAATTTCATAACGTGATGCAAGGAGAAGCGCGGATTGTGCTTCTGGAATGGGCGTTCGTGAGGAGAGGCTCTCAATAGCGTTTCCAGCTGATAATCCTGACAGCATTTGTGATCTCATTATTTTGATTTCTGTGCCTAATGTGCTGTCTTGATCGAAGGCATTTGCACATGTTTCAATTGCCTTAGGCAACATGACTCCAGAATGAAGAAGGGTAACGAGCATGGACAAAAATAGCGGCATTTCTTCCATGAGAGTATCGCGTCTCTGCAAAACTTTTCGCTTAAGGTCGTGATGGACAAGAAATAGCATAGTGATTTCTGCCGGGACAATCCAATAGAGCGGATAATCCCATATATGTATTATCAAAAGAAAAACAGGGAAACTTAAGCTAATAGCAAGAAGACTCTTGCAGATTTGGTGTTTGAACACTTTGAGTGGCTGACTCGATATTTCGCTATAAAGTTCAAATTGACGGGTTAGGAAAGATTCTGGAAGTATCTGCGTTAATCTTACTTGAATGGCTGATACAATCGTTTCAGGAAGGAAGAGGACTTTCTCGATAGAAGATACATCGTTTCTGAAATGCTTGTTCTCATCAGCAATGATTTTGAGTAATAAGCCGCAGGAAACAACTGATATGGCAAATGCTAAGAGCATCATGGCAATCCCAAACACGGAATTTCTTGCATCACTCATATATCCTTGTGTAAATGTTGATAGTGAAAATGTTATTCCAAAGGGCATAAGGCATAGAATTAAGGCTTCGGCATTTCTGCCCGAATTATTTGCATCCACTTCACTTTGCACGGCAATCAACTCGGACATCATCTGACAGCTGTTTCTCAGAATCGAAATTACGCCATTTCCGACAATCTTCGTAATAGATAAAGCATGCATGACGGGAAGAATTTCGACATAGTCCAACCTTAGGCAGAAATCATTTAGTACTTCGGACAATGAAGTGTGAGCACTTAGTGACTTCTCAAGACGATGAAGTGCCAGCGCCATAAGACTTCTTTTTCCGAATGCTTTCTCCAGTGTTGGCCGGGAAAGCAGAAAAGCACTCTCCAATGAATATCCACCAGAGACCAAAGTACAAAGCGACTGAAAAAGCACTTTGCTCTGTGAACGAAGTAGCGTGTTACGCTTCCCATATAAGAGCGAAACAACGGACTGGAAGGGAAATATGGCCAGTATGATTGCTATGCCTATTCGGAGAGATGAGATCGGGATAAATGCATCAGAGAGATAATAAACAAGGAATATGCAGACTGGATAGATCCAAATGTGACGTATCATAAAGAACAAACGTAGCCTTTTGGCTATCTTTCTACGATCCACTAAAGGATTTTGGTCAGTATTTCTGGATGAATCACGTTTGTCATTCTGTTTCTTGTACAAGTCCTTCACCCTCCTTATATGTAAAAATTTTGATGAGATTAAAATGTTCCTTTCTCTCTTTTGCAACCTCGGAAATTTCGTCAACCATTCTCCTGCCACCTGAATCTCTGCTTATGTGAATGAGAATGTCGATTCCTGTCTCAATTTGTCTCATCACGGCTTCAAAAGGCAGCGACGTTCCTGCGAGTACCATTGTTGTTAATCGATTCAGCATTTCTTCGCAAGAATTCGCGTGACCAGTACATAGTGAACCGGGATGCCCTGTATTGAGCGCATGCAGCATATCTGCGGCTTCGCTTCCACGAACCTCTCCGACTATAATTCGATTTGGTCGCATACGAAGTGCAGTTCGGATGAGTTGACCAATAGAGATTTCACCTTGACCATCAGGACCGGGTAGCCTAGCTTCAAGACGAACGAGATTGGTTAATCCTTGCAAAGACAGTTCAGCAGAGTCTTCAATGGTCACGACGCGTTCATCCTTCGGAATAAATGATGATAACGTATTCAGGAAGGTTGTCTTTCCTGAGCCGGTTCCGCCACACAAGAAAATTGTCTTATGCGTTCGTACTGCGTGAAACAAGTAGTCAGCCGCAGCGCTGCAAATAAACCCTTGCGCAATCATCGCTTGTATGTCTGGACGAACACCTGTGAATTTACGGATCGTAAATATGGGGCCGTCGGGCGCCACGGGTGATAATACGGCATTTGCCCTTGAACCATCTGGCAGTCTTAGGTCTGCAATGGGAGATGTTTCGTTCAGCGGTCGATTTGCTCTTGAGAAAAAATTGGTTATTACTGCTTCTAGCGTAGACTGATTTGGGAAATGAAGGTCAGTGGGAAATAATCGTCCACCTTTCTCGTAGAATATTTTGAATGGACCGTTTACCATTATTTCTGTAATTTCCGGA
>JBPOHB010000073.1:0-2481 GCA_052036055.1 Bacillota bacterium
GTGTCGGTAAATCCGTAAACGGCAGCCTAACCTACTATCTCTCTGAATACGACAAAGTCGTTCTCGAAGAAAACATAAACAAAGATCAGATCGGCCGAACTGTGTATGTCATCAACCTCATCTCACGTGAAGTTGGCGCAGATACCTTCCTCTACCTATATAACGGACACGCAGACGTCACGGCTCTTCTGGACGAAAACGGAAACATCGCAGCAACCTACTACTACGACGCCTTCGGAAACATCCTAGAGCAGACAGGAATCGAAAGCGGCAATATCCTTTTTGCGGGATACCAGTACGATGCCGAGACAGGCCTCTACTACCTAAACGCAAGAATGTACGATCCGCTTACAGCCCGTTTCCTGCAAGAAGATACCTATACCGGCACCCATAACGATCCGCTGAGTCTAAACCTATACACATACTGCCATAACGAGCCGCTGATGTACTCCGATCCGACGGGGCATACGGAGTATAGTGATCCAAGTGGATATGGGAACTATTACAGCAGTCAAGCAGAAGCAAAAACAAGAGCAGAGAAACAAGCGCAATTCAATGCGGGGACGAACCTATTTGGGATGCCAACAGCCGATTATGCAAAGTATAAAAAGGCAAACCAGCAAGAATACGATAGCAGTCACAACGAAGCGAACTACAGACCCTCTTGGGCGTACGCAACAATAACGAGCGTGGCGAAAAGCACGACCCAAGGAAATAGTACGATCCCTAGTGCACCGACCCCGTGCCCGACCCCGACTCCGTCACAGTCACAGTCGACATATCGTTCCTCGCAAACAACGGGCACGAACCCATTTGCAGATTTTTGGGGTAAAGTTAGAGATATTCCTTCCAATATCGAGTATTCATTTTCAAGCCCAAATAGATTCTTTTCGGCGGCACTGGGCGCCAGCGTAAGAACAGTATCTACCTTTGCCCTGATGCCGGTAGCCTTTGTTATGGACTACACGGTCTTACTTCCCAATACCATCCAGAACATAGTACGAGGGGAAGAGAACTGCCCAATCGGCACGTGCGAATCAGCCGTCACCCAGTTGACGGACAACATAGAGGAATGGTGTGTAAATGAGTGTGGAGGCGACCGAAGAGCGTATGAAGGAGGAGAAAGCAATGCCGATGTACTCACAACCACGGTTGGGGTATACTATGGCATAAAGGGAATCTGCTCACTGGCAGAAAGCGCGGCGGCTTGGCGGAATGCGAGGGGTATAGCAGAAACGATTGAGGGTGAAGCGAATACCCCTGTAATTGGTAGAATGCAGGATATGGCAGACATTGGAGAAGGGGAATATAGAGTTGCAGATTTATTGCCTGATCTAGGGTCTCCACAAGCTAATTGGAACCAAAATTCTGGGGTGTTAAGATCAATAATGAATCAAGGGAATCCGATTCGAGATGCCACACAATTTGATAGTATTTTGGATCCGGAATTAGGAATCGTTGGCACAGAGAATACACACACATTTTTACATATGGAGAGGAATCTGCTGTATGAACATGGGTGGAGATATTGTGCTGGATATTGGTCACTACCATAAAGGAGCGCATTATGGCATGGATGAATGAGGATACATTTAATCAACTCGCACAAAAAAACTTTGCGTTTTTAGTAAAAAAATATGACATGCATGTTACTGATAAGAAAACAGCAGAATGTGTAAAGTTCAAATCAAAAATTGCATGGGTAGAAATCTGGTATGACAAGTATTCGCTATCTGTTGTAATGGGTAGAAATGATGGGCATTACCATGTTTCGCTTTGGGACATCATGCAATTTCTGTATGGAGAAGGAAATTCTGCAATATATATGGCTTCAGATGAAGGACAACTTGAGCGCGGATTGATAAAGCTGTCTGCATACGCGGAAAAATACTGCAACAGAGCATTTACTGGCGACATTGAATTTTACAAAGAAATATATGAAAGAAAAGAAATGCGGAAACAAGAGGCTACTTATTGGAACAAGGCTAACGCAATCGAGGAACAAGCAAAAGACGCCTGGGAGAAACAGGACTATATGAAGATAATTAGTCTTTACGAACCGATGGCAGAACACTTGTCACCATTACAAAAGAAAAGGTTAAGCATTTGCATGAAGAAAATAAGCCAATGAGGGAATGCGCTACGTTTGCGGACATCGTGTCTGACAACAATTTTTGGAAAGGGATCACTGGTCAGCGAAAGGATGATGTAGACACCGAAAATCCTGACAACGTTGGACTATACCTGCTACAAATCATGAAAGCGTCGGAGAGGGAAGAAAAGTATGATTGGTTTGGCAAGCAATACATCGCAGGGATTTGGCAACCAGATGAAACAGCATAGACTGTTGATCGAGCATCACCCAAAAAATCTACGATCGCACAGGCCGTCTATCGTCAGTCATCTCAGACGGCAAGACAACTGTCTATACCTATTACGCGAACGGTGCCCTACAAAGTGTCATAGGCAGTGACGGCTCCC
>JBPOHB010000033.1:0-5937 GCA_052036055.1 Bacillota bacterium
CTTCGCACCCAGGGTCAACGCTTACGGATGCTGTCACACTCGCAGAATATCTTCACAAAACGAAACGGCAACCCGAGCAGGTGCAGGATTTCTATCCGACACCGGGTACGTTATCAACCTGTATGTACTACACAGGCCTCGATCCTATGACACTAACGCGCGTGTATGTTGCACGTACGCCACATGAGAAGGATCTCCAGCGGGCATTACTGCAGTGGAGAAATCCGGACAATCGATCTCTCGTAGTGGAGGCTCTCCACAAGGCGCACCGGGAAGATCTGATCGGACACGACCCGAAATGCTTGATCAGACCGGAGAGCAAAGCGGCAAGAGCCGCATCATCGGTTGTGAAAAAAGGTCCCGCTTACAAAAGAAACGCAGAAAAACCAACCGTAAATATGCCTATGGCGAATCGCAAATCTACTGAAAAAAGGGCGGATAACAGTCGAGCCCCAAAAAGCTTTGCAGATATGAAAAAGCGCAAAAAGAAATAAATGAGTAGGGGTATCAGTCAAATCTTTCACGATATCCGCATGTCTGGCAAAGTGCCTCTACAGATTCTTTGCGTGAGAATCCGTTGTACAAATTACGCGCTCTTGGGCTGTCAAGGATATCTGCTAAAGCGGTCCTGTGTATATTTCCAAGATTGATGATGCCTTCACTATCGAGACAGCAAGGTACGACTGTACCGTCGACTAGAATCGCAACCTGAGTCCGAAGCCCATAGCAGAAAGCTGAGCGAGAAAGCGTTGCCGCTTGCTGTGTTGGCCAGGTAAATTGCTGTGCGAGATTTACATAGACCCTGTCCGCTATTTGCATGCCACGAGATGGCATATTTTCCTCGTTGATTCGGTACGTTAGTCCAAATGTTTTTTCGATGGAGGAGAAGAGTCGGTCATTTCTTCTGTTTTCAAAGATCAAGGAAGCATCCTTCTGCAGATTCCAAATCCGCAAAGAGATTATCAGATTTGATGTGGCGGATGCCTCCTTTGCGAAAGAAAGAATAGCAGCCAAGTATTCGTCCTGGCATTGCAGAGTCGTTTCTCCGCCTAGACTATGCAGGGAGACATTCACCTGGCGAAGAGCTGGCTTTGCAAGGAGCATCGTGCGTGCTAGCGGAATGAGCGTTCCGTTCGTAGTCAGATTGACCCAAATACCTTTCTCTTCGCAGATATCCAGAATCAAGCTAAGCTCTGGATGGAGAAGGGGCTCGCCCATAACATGCAAATAGACATAGTCGGTATATGACTTGACTTGATCAAGAATCTCGCGAAATTCTTCTGCACGCATAGTTGCGGGAGCCCGAGTCGTTTTCGGACAGAAAATACACGCAAGATTGCAGATATTTGTGATTTCAATGTAGATTTTCTTGAATCTTTTCACGAAGCCGCTCCCTTTCATTTTTCCCTGTCATGCCATAAGAAGATGGTCATTACAAGAATAACACGTAGGTCAAGAAGGCTAACACAGCCGATATTGCTTTGCATATATTTCCATACAGTATAGAAAAAGAAGAAACCATGGGCAGATCATATTAATTCAAATACTATAGTAATAACGTTGCATATAAATTGGGGATAAAGTCATGAAAGTATTGCATTTCATTTGCCGAGCTTGTGCGAGTATTACCGCAATCTGAGTGAAATAATCCGTTCAGCGGGGTGCTAGTGGGGTCTACTACATCAACAACGGGAACCTCACAACTGTCGTGAACTCATCAGATATTTGTATGGGCTTGGACATGTATTTTGGTTGAAGGATAACCCCAATACTTCAAGACAATCGATAATGAAAGGATCCAGAAATCGAAATACAATGGTAAGTGAACAAGCCTATGATAGAGAAGATGTGGATGCCATTTTTTCGTAAGGAGGCCGACTATGAAGAGAACAGGGAAGCTTTTTGTCTTTCTGATGAGTATGGCACTGATTACGAATTCAGGGTGCGCCAAGACATCCCAAAAAGAAATGATTATTTCAGCTGATTATCCGTTCTATGATACCGTTGAAGACGCAAAAAATGCTGCTATGGAAATCGTGGAAGTGAAAGTGATTTCGTCAGAATCGGTGACTCTAGACGCTAACGAATCGCTAACGGATGAGCAGACGAATGATTCAGAACGTAATCCAGGCGGAGAGACGGATCGTCAGAGTCTACCCTATACGATTTATACGGTAGAGGTTATGCAAGTATACAAAGGAGCCGTTACAGTCGGGAATACGATTGAGATGAAGCAACTTGGCGGAACGATTGATCGTGTTCATTACGTCCAAGAAGATGCGATGACAATAGAAATTGGTAACACGTATATTATGTTTCTGGAGACATACGAGAATAGTCCGGCAAGTCTAATCAACCCAATCCAAGGCATCTATGAATATAAGGACGGGAAAATCACTGGAAGCAGCAAAAACACATGGGTTCTTACTTTGGAGGATATGAAGGAGTAGCAGGCGGCAGTCATTTCTCACCCCTTGCATACACGCACTTGAAAGAGGATCGGTTTCATGCAAAAAGGAACCGATCCTTCTTGTTTGCCATTTTTTCATATAGAAATGCACTTGACATATTGACAAAATTTGATTTGACGTCTACACTTTACATATCGAATACTTTTGATATGAGGTGGCGAATTGGAAAATGTATACGAGATACAAGAGAAGATATTTAAGGCATTTTGTGATGTGAAGCGCTTGCGAATCCTAGAATTACTTCGAGGAGGTGAGAAGTGCGCGTGTGTCTTACTGGAACAGTTAGATCTCGGGCAGTCGGGATTATCCTATCATATGAAGATTCTCGTCGAATCGGGTGTTGTGGTGTGCCGACAGGAAGGCAAATGGACACATTATTCAATCAGTGAACAAGGCAGTGCATATGCAATTTCGCTGCTGAAGGAGCTGACGACCCCTCAAAATCATTCGATATAACGATTCGTTTTTCGAAAGCGAGGCATATACATGATAAAAATACTCCAATCAATAGGAAGCTTTATCCAGAACCAAATTCTTGGGATGAAGTGGCTATACGAATCCATTGGCAACGGTCTGTCGGCTTTCGGACTTGACACGACAAACCGATGGGTTGGAAGCATCCAGTTTTTTGCTTATGACGTTATTAAAATCACGATACTCCTATGTTTTCTTATCTTCCTAATCAGTTATATACAAAGCTTTTTCCCGCCTGAGCGCAGCAAAAAGATATTAGGACGATTCCACGGCATCAGGGCAAACGCGGCGGCTGCCTTACTGGGTACGGTAACACCGTTCTGCTCATGTTCTTCCATACCGCTCTTTATTGGCTTCTCGTCCGCCGGACTGCCTCTTGGCGTTACGTTTTCGTTTTTGATATCGTCGCCCATGGTTGATCTTGGGTCTCTCGTTCTACTCATGAGCATTTTTGGCGCAAGAGTCGCAATCATCTATGTTATGCTGGGTCTCATTGTGGCAATTATTGGCGGTACGCTTATTGAGAAACTTCATATGGAAAAGCACGTAGAACGCTTTATTATGACGGCCGGGAAGGTAGACATAGAATCACCCGATCTGACAAGAATGGATCGTATGGAATATGCCAAAGAGCAGATGCTCACCACTTTCAAGAAAGTTTTCCCATACATCTTGCTGGGCGTTGGCATCGGCGCAGTCATCCACAACTGGATACCCGAGGGGTGGGTTGTGACTGTTCTCGGAAGCAAGAATCCTGTCGGGGTAATACTGGCAACGCTTATCGGTGTACCGATGTATGCCGACATATTTGGCACGATCCCGATTGCAGAAGCGCTGCTTTCGAAAGGCGCACAGCTCGGTACGGTTCTGTCTTTCATGATGGCAGTTACCACATTGTCCTTGCCATCCATGATTATGCTAAGAAAGGCTGTGAAGCCCAAACTTCTGACACTCTTTATCGCAATATGTACTGTCGGGATCATCTTAGTCGGCTACTTCTTTAACGCGATTCAATCATTTATTATATAGGAGGAATGAATATGGCTATTTTCTGGAAAAAGAAAGAGGAAAAAACAACCATATGCTGCTGCGGCGGAAATTGCGATGCAAAAAGCATGGATGACGCCAATCACGCAAAAACAGAAGGTGCAGGTGTTAAGATTCTTGGCAGTGGCTGCGCGAAATGCAATCAACTGGAAGCGGCGACAAAAGCGGCCCTTGAACAACTTGGCATGGATAATGCAATTGATCACGTGACCGACTTTTCCCAGATAGCGTCATATGGTGTGATGACAACCCCCGCACTCGTTGTAGATGGCAAAGTGGTTTCTTACGGAAAGGTTCTTAAAACAGAAGAAGTTGTAAAAATATTGCAGAAGGTCAGAGGATCGTGATGAAGGCTTTCTTCATCCGCAATATGGCAATACGTCTGCTCGTGCCAATTCGCATTTCGGCAGGATCTACTTCACGCTAATCAAACGGGCACTTAGTATCATAAGCATTTTTGATTCGCGTGGTAGCAACGGAGAAAACACGGAACCAGGAACAGCAAGAAGAGATCGACACACGCAGCTAATTGTGAGGTGGATAATAATGGAGACAAGCAAAAACGCAGTGATTACCTTTTTCGAAAAATATCTGACGCTATGTGTTGCTCTATGCATGGTCGCAGGCGTGCTGCTAGGAAAATTCCTGCCTGCCATTCCTGCCTTTCTGGGGCGCTTCGAATATGCCAATGTTTCCATACCCATCGCCGTACTCATTTGGCTTATGATCTATCCGATGATGCTGAAGGTCGATTTTCAGAGCATTCGAAATGTTGGCAAAAACCCAAAGGGGCTATTTGTAACTTGGGTGACTAACTGGTTAATCAAGCCCTTTACCATGTTTGGTATCGCATGGCTTTTTTTCTTTGTCATATTCAAGGCGTTCATTCCACCCGAACTTGCCAAAGAATATCTTGCTGGTGCGATCCTTTTGGGTGCTGCACCCTGTACCGCGATGGTGTTTGTTTGGAGTCATCTTACCAAAGGAGATGCTGCATACACCGTGGTTCAGGTGGCAACGAATGATCTCATTATCCTCGTTGCATTTACGCCGATTGTCGCCTTCCTGCTTGGCGTCGGCGGTGTATCAATTCCGTGGGAAACGTTGATTCTATCTGTCGTACTGTTTGTGGTCATTCCCCTTTCTGGAGGGGTAATAACCCGAAGTATTATCACAAAGAAGAAAGGGAAAGAGTACTTTCAAGACCAGTTTATTCCAAAATTCGGAAAGGTCACAATGATCGGCTTACTCATGACGCTTATCATTATCTTCTCCTTTCAGGGGAACGTGATTCTTGAGAATCCAATCGATATTTTGCTGATTGCGATACCGCTGATCATCCAAACATTTCTCATTTTCTTCATCGCATATCTTGCAAGTTTGGCATTAAAACTGCCACATAATATTGCCGCCCCGGCCGGTATGATCGGAGCTTCCAATTTCTTTGAGCTGGCGGTCGCCGTTGCAATCTCTCTTTTTGGAACAAAGAGCCCTGCCGCCCTCGCCACCATTGTGGGTGTACTTACGGAAGTGCCTGTTATGCTGATACTTGTTAAAATTGCTAATCGTACGACTGGCTGGTTCAAGCAGGCGTGAACAGAAACTAGCATAATGCTCCATAATTTTCGAGAAGTTTGCCTGTCGCACCGCAAGTTATATCAATTTGCATGATCTAGTGCACTGCGAAAGAATCCATTGCTGTACGATGATAATCGACTATAATCGAAAAACGAGTGAAATCCGGGAAATTTTCGACTATAGACGAAACACCGAGAAACCAGTGAAAATAGAATTATTGCCATCCATCATTATCAAGCCATTATCCGTCAAAATAAGCGCTCCAAATGCGAAATGGCAAGGCATTCAAGAGATGACATTTCTGCATACGAAATGATTCCTTTGACTGACGTTACTACATCAAAACGCTATTCAACTTGATCATTTC
>JBPOHB010000101.1:0-1972 GCA_052036055.1 Bacillota bacterium
TTTGCGTGAAACTCTATCTCAAAGAATCACTTCATGCCAAACTGTATCTCGCACATCGACCTGATGATAACTTCAACAAGATACAAGCCATCATGGGAAGCAGTAATCTCACGTATAGCGGTCTGACTAAGCAAGGTGAACTCAATGCCGAATTCGGAGATAGCGATAATGCCGAGAAGCTTTCCAAATGGTTTGATGATCGTTGGAATGACAACTTCTGTATCGATATCACAACTCAATTGATTGATGTTATAGACAATAGTTGGGCAGGTGGAAACACTATTCCTCCATATTACATATATCTTAAAACAGCATATTATCTCAGTCAGGAGGCACGCTCCGGCATCAAGGAATTCACACTAACGCCTGAATTCCGCAAAGAACTTTTTGATTTTCAACAGAATGCGGTGAAAATAGCAGCTAAGCATCTGAATAACGAGAAACGCGGCGGAGCAATGATAGGAGACGTTGTCGGATTGGGCAAAACCATTACCGCCTGTGCCATAGCCAAGATTTACGAAATGACATTTGCAAGTAGCACACTCATCATCTGCCCTGCAGGTTTGCAGGATATGTGGAAGAAATACGTAGATAAATATGACCTCAAGGCAGATATCATTTCCATGCAGAAACCTATTGACATAGATAGTTCCAGATATTATAGGTTGATAATAGTTGACGAAAGCCATAACTTGCGCAACGAGAACGGCAAGAGATACCGTAACATCAAGGATCTTATCAATCATCAGGACAGCAAAGTGTTATTGCTTACAGCTACTCCCTACAATAAGGATTTCTCTGATTTGGGAAGTCAGTTGAAACTATTTATCAGCGAAGATCAAGACCTAGGCATACGTCCTGAGGCATATATCCGCAGTCTTGGTGGTGACCACCAATTTGCACAAAAGCACAGTGATGTGTTTATACGCAGTATCAAAGCTTTTGAATACAGTCCTTTTGTTGATGACTGGAGCGAATTGATGAAGATGTTTCTTGTTAGAAGAACACGTTCGTTCATCAAGGAAAACTTTGCCAAAACAGATGAAGGCGATGGGCGTAAATATTTACTGTTCCCTGACGGCTCACGTTCATACTTTCCGGAACGCATTCCACGAGCACTTAAGTTCAAGACAGAATCCAATGACCAGTATAGTCGTTTGTATTCTGAAGAAATGATTAGCATCATGAATTCACTGAAACTTCCACGCTACGGATTGGTCAATTATCTTGATGAGGTAAAGGCTGAAAATGCTTCAAAGCATGAAAAACAACTGATAGAAAACCTGTCACGTGCAGGACAGCGCATGATGGGATTTTGCAAAAGCACATTCTTCAAGCGTATAGACAGTAGCGGTTTTTCATTCTTGCTTACCCTATATCGTCATATATTGCGTAATGCCGTTTACATCTATGCGATTGAAAACAAATTGCCTCTGCCTGTAGGGGATGAGAATAGCATTCCGGAGGACTTTTATGAGGATGAAGACATTAACCAAACTGTATTTGGAAAAGACTCAGATGAAGATAAACTTGTAAAATATGGCGATTTAATTACGGTTTCTGAAGACATAAAAGAATATACGCGTGAAGCAAAAGTATATTACAAACGTATTACACAGAAAAACAATATATCATGGATAGATTCCAAATACTTCAAACGCACATTAAAGTCCCGGCTTAAGAACGATTGCGATACCATAATAAGGATGATTAACCTGTGTGGGGCATGGAATCCGGACACTGATCAAAAGTTAGCTAAATTGCTTGAACTAATTAATAACAAACATCACGATGACAAGATTATTGTATTCACACAATACTCAGATACGGCCTACTATATTTACAGACAACTAAAAAAACACAATGTCCGGCATATTGATGTCGCCACTGGAGGTAGCAATGATACGACCTCAAAAGTAGAGAAGTTCTCACCTGCCAGTAATGAAAGGGCAGATATACCAACAGAAGATCA
>JBPOHB010000083.1:0-11033 GCA_052036055.1 Bacillota bacterium
TTCCTTGCCGCAAGCGAACACATTTTCCGCCTAGCAGATCAATTGCAGGATAGATGATCATCTTGTCCTCCTTGCCCAGCGATTCAGTATCGCAAGCCCAACCTCGCCACTTTTTTCCGGATGAAACTGCGTAGCAAGGACATTCTCGCGTGCCACCGCCGATGCATATGGAATACCGTACTCGGTGGTTGCTGCAATATCTTCCTGGCAGGAGGGTGCACAATAATATGAATGTACAAAATATACATAATCATTTTTCCGAAGATCCGGATGTCTGACCTCTGCCAGATTATTCCATCCAATCTGCGGTATTTTCAGTCCCATATCTGGTGAAAAGCGAAGTACGTGACCGGAAAATACGCCAAGGCCATCCACATTGCCACCCTCCTCCGAAGATTCGAAAAGCATCTGCATTCCCAGGCAAATGCCTAAAAACGGGCGTCCTGTATCTATGTATCTATGTACCAAAGAATCTAGTTTCTTCTCTTTGAGTGCATACATGGCTTGCGATATGGCCCCAACGCCGGGAAGAATAAGCCCCGTCGCCGTCATGGCGACATCTGGCTCATCCGTAATGACGCTCTCGTATCCCAGATATGTCAGAGCTTTTTTGACAGAACCGAGGTTCCCCATGCCGTAATCAATAATTGAAATCATCCGAGTTCCTTTCCTGTCAGAAGGCGATAGGCCTCGCGGTATTTTGCCGCGGTTTTCATGATGACCTCATCCGGTAATTTCGGTGCCGGATAGGACTTATCCCAATCAAGCGTCTCAAGCCACTCTCGCAAGTACTGCTTGTCAAAGCTTTTTTGTGCACGACCTGGCTCGTATTCGGACAGATCCCAGAATCGCGATGAGTCGGGCGTAAACATCTCGTCAGCTACAACAAGCTTTCCGTCGATTTTGCCGAATTCGAACTTGGTATCAGCAAGAATCAGTCCGCGGGTCAGCGCGTATGCCGAAACCTTCTCGTACAGAGCAAGCGTAGCATCAGAAAGTGCTTTCGCGTCGTTTTCGCCGATCAGGTCGATAAGCTGTTGATAGGATATGTTGATATCATGTCCCTCTTCCGCTTTGGTTGACGGGGTGAAGAGAGGTGTGGGAAGTCTGTCTCCCTGCTTGAGGCCTATCGGCATGGGAATGCCGGATATCTGACCCGTTGCGTTGTATTCTTTGAGCGCCGATCCTTCGAGATAGCCGCGAACAATACACTCCGCCGGCAGCATCTCCACCTTCTTAACCCACATAGAGCGACCTGCGAGTTGTTCTTTGTATTTTGACAGTCCAAGTGGGTAATCGTCCGGATTTGTCGAAATCACGTGATTCGGAATGATATCCTTTGTGAAATCGAACCAAAAAGCAGATATGCTGGAAAGCACCTTTCCTTTATCTGGAATGAGTTCATCAAAAACGACGTCAAAGGCGGAAATTCGGTCCGTCACGACCATAAGCAAAGAATCGCCAAGGTCGTATACATTTCTTACTTTTCCACGAATGAAAACGGGAAGATCAATAAAGTCAGTGTCTTTGAGCATGCTCATATTTCATGGCCTCCTACAATTATGGTTGTCATTATCCTGTTATTCGAGTACGCCTTTTGTCGATGGGATCTGGTCAGCAAAATCAGGATCGATTGCTGCAGCGATGCGAAGTGCACGCGCAAACGATTTGAACATTGCTTCAATCTTATGGTGGTCATTGGTCCCATACGCACAGTTTAGGTGAAGTGTCAGTCCCGCATTGAAGGCAACGGCTCGGAAAAACTCTGCTGTGAGTTCTGTCTCAAATTCGCCGACACGATCCGAAGAGAATTCGGCAGTCATGACCAAAAATGGGCGGCCTGAAATATCAAGTGCACAACTGGCAAGTGTCTCGTCCATCGGCACGGAGAAATTACCATACCGATTGATGCCGCGCTTGTCGCCAAGAGCCATTGCTAGCGCCTTTCCAATCACGATTCCTATATCTTCAACTGTATGATGTCCATCGACACGAAGATCACCTTGTGCGGCGACCGTTAAATCCAATCCCCCGTGGCGGGCAAAGAGTTCCAGCATATGATCGAAAAATCCAATTCCTGTGTCAATTTCACTGATTCCCATTCCATCAAGATCCAAGCTTACGCGAACGGTTGTCTCATTCGTCGTTCGTGACAGTTGCGCATTTCTCATGATCTGGTCGCCTCCCTTTTTCATCTTGTGTCGAATGCATATTCCCTCATTATTTGAGCAATTACGTATTCGTTCCTGCCTTTCTCTCAAAAATCCAGTGCTAGACGCCTGCTTCAATGAATATTTCAGTCGCAGTGCGGACGACCGCCTGCATGTCTTCTTCCGACCCTATGCTGATTCGCAGATAATCACACAGTCGAGGTTTCGTAAAATACCTTACCAGTATACCTTTCTCACGAAATTTTTTGTAGACTTCGGCGGCAGGCATTTTGACTGGATTTGCGAACAAAAAATTGGTTTTTGATGGGAGAATGCTGTATCCCAGTGCCGTTAATTCCGAAATTGTCTTTTCGCGGGTCGCAACGATTTTTTCCGTGCATTTCTCATACCAAGCTCTGTCACGAATGGCAATCGCAGATATTTTCTGCGCAAGTGCGTCGACAGGGTATGAATTGAAGGAGTCGCGCACGCGCGTTATTCCTTCAATGATCTCCTCAGAAGCAATAGCATAGCCAAGTCGGATACCCGCAAGTGAATGTGCTTTTGACAATGTGCCGATGATCAGAAGGTTTGGGCACTCGGCTAATAGTTCAACACACGATTCCCCACCAAAGGCAATATACGCCTCATCAATCAGGACCACGCGATCCGGGTGACTGCTGATGATTTTCTTGATGTCAGAGATGGGTAGCGCCAAAGTTGTCGGCGCATTCGGATTTGCAATAGCCACGCCGCCAGACGGCCTGCAGAAGGGTTCTACCGGGATGGAAAAATCGTCGTTAAGCGGAATTTTCTCGAGTGGAATATCGTATAAGTCCGCGTATACCGGATAGAAGCTATAGGATATTTCCGGCACGAATAAGGGGCGTGCGCCTTCGCCTGATTCGAAAAATGCCTGGAAGCAAAATGCGAGCACCTCGTCAGAACCATTTCCACAAAAAATCTGGCTTGCACGCACGCCGAAAAAGCCTGCGAAGGCTTCGCGCACCTCTGTGGCGGAGGTATCTGGGTATAATCGCAAAATGCTTGGGTCAAAGCTTCTGAGGAACGCATTGATTTCAGGCGAAGGAGGATATGGATTCTCGTTTGTATTAAGCTTGATGACTTTATCCCCCGGACGCGGCTGCTCACCAGCGACATACGGACAGAGAGACTTTGTTTTCTTGTTCCAGAAGCGGCTCATCTTATTTGTTCTCCTTCACAAAAATCTGGCATGTTTATTCCCGGATACATACGTGCAATTACTCAAATCGGATTTTCACAGCGCTTGCATGTCCTGTCAGACCTTCTGCGTCTGCGAATCGCGCGATATCTCGATAACATTCTTGTAAATCATCTTGACTATAGTGAAGTACACTCATCTTCTTCATGAAGTCTTTTGTATTTAGCGGCGAAAAGAAACGCGATGTTCCCGACGTTGGAAGTGTGTGATTGGGGCCTGCGAAGTAATCACCAAGCGGCTCAGGGGAATAGTTGCCAATGAATATGGCTCCCGCGTTCTTTATCTGCTCCACGTACTCGCTCGCATTTTCTATACAGAGTTCCAGATGCTCGGGAGCGAGCTCATTTGAGAAGCAAATGGCGTCCGCAAGATTTTTCACGGTAATGATCGCACAGTAATCTGACAGGGATGCGGAAAGAATTTCTTTTCTATCTAGCTTCTCGGCTTGCTTTTCTATTTCAAGGGATACAGCATCTGCTAAGGTTTCACTCGTCGTAAGCAAAATAGCCGACGCAATCTTATCGTGCTCTGCTTGCGAGAGCATGTCTGCGGCAACATATGCGGGGTTTGCCGAATCATCTGCGATAATCAGGATCTCGCTTGGTCCGGCAAACATATCTATATCTACCTGCCCAAATACGAGACGTTTTGCTGTATTTACATATATGTTGCCTGGGCCGCATATCTTATCCACACGCGGTATTGAGGAAGTCCCATACGCCATCGCGGCAATCGCCTGTGCTCCACCAACCTTGTATATCTCATCTGCCCCCGCGATTTTTGCGGCGGCTAAGATGACGGGGGCAATCGTCTTGTCCGCGCGTGGCGGCGTACAAAGAACAACGCGCTGCACCCCGGCGGCTTTTGCCGGAATTACGTTCATAAGCACTGTCGAGGGAAGCGGTGCCGTCCCACCCGGAACATAGATGCCCGCGATGGAAAGAGGGCGAACAAGCAACCCGATTGTCGAGCTTGTTCCAACAGACATCGAGAGATTCTCCTCTTGCTGTCTTTCGTGAAACGCCAAAATATTCGTTGCCGACTTTCGAATTGTCTCAAGGAGTGCCGGCTCGATGCTCGTCATCGCTTCATCTATCTCTGCTTGTGTTACTCGGATATTTTCAGGCTCAATATCCGCCTTATCGAATCGGAGAGTATACTCTCTGATCGCTTCATCTCTACGTGCACGTACTTGATTCAGAATCTCATTAACCGTCACAATAATGGGCTCTAAATCCATTTTTCCACGCATGCCAAGGCTCTCGCATACACAAGTAATATTCTCTTCTTTTGCATTGATTCGCTTACAGTTCATGATTCGCTTATCTCCTTACCATTCCTCTGTTGCCGAGCAATCTCCAGGCGAATTGCTTCAAGCATAGGCAGAATACATTGGGCTTTCATTTTCATAGAAACGCGGTTTACAACCACCCTTGCCGAAATGTCAGCAATGACTTCTAGCACATCGAGCCCATTCTCCTTAAGTGTCCTGCCAGACTCAACAATATCTACAATAACCTCAGCAAGTCCAATTAGCGGGGCTAATTCTACAGAACCATTCAGCTTGATAATTTCGACGCTTTCTCGCTTGGTTCCCTCAAAATATGACCGCGTGATATGTGGATACTTGGATGCTACCCGTTTATTCGGAATGCTATCAAGCTTCCCTTTCAGCGATTCCGGTCCACACACACACATTTGGCATGCGCCAAAACCTAAATCTATGACTTCATATAGTTGTCTTCCTTCTTCAAGCAGCGTATCTTTCCCTACAACCCCAATATCTGCGGCGCCATATTCAACATACGTCGGGACATCGGCAGGTTTTGCCATAATGAAGCGAAGACCCGCTTTTTCGTCTTCTAGAATCAGCCGACGTGATTTCTCCTTTGCCGCCGTGCAGTCATACCCCGCTGCCTCGAGAAGATTGATGGCTTGTTCAGCCAGCCGTCCTTTTGAAAGTGCAATCGTTATCATATTTCTTCAATCTCTCCTTCGAAGCAGTCGCAATCGCCTTCCTGCAAATAAATCATCTGTTCAATCCCTTGCGATACAGCAAGTTTACTGAGTTCTTCTTCGCTTTTCTGTTGACAGTCAACCTGAACAATCAGTCCCTCCGCGCGAAGATCCTTCGCCATCGTGAGAGCCGCTGCGCGCATACCATGTTCATCCGAAAAACCCAGCAAAACATCCGTTCCCGCAAAAGCAAACTCTTTCCCTTGCCGCTGCATAGCCGTAATACAAAGATTGATGCCAAGAGAAAATCCCACAGCAGCAAGATCTCTTCCGAAAACCGAAACCACATTGTCGTATCTGCCTCCAGAAATAATGGGGAATCCGACTTCGTAGGTGAAGCCCTTGAAAATCATTCCCGTATAATAATCCAAGCTACGAACCATGCCAAAATCAACAGAGACATACTTGATATACCCGTAGTCATCCAGGACATCCAAGATATCGCGAATATTCGCAAGTGCCGCCAATGCGCGTGGATTCTTAACACGGGCTTCGAATTGATCAATTGCGTCATATGTGCCGAAAAGCGCGGGAATCATCAGCAGTGTCTGACGTGCCTCCGCATCCAGCTGAAATCGCACTGCCGCTCTTTCAAGGGCAACGGTATCCTTCTGATCCAGAAATCGTGAGATTTCATTGGCCCCATCTGTCGTGATCTTCCACTCTTCCATGAGTCCCTTAAAAAACTCCGATTGTCCTACCGAAATCTGAAGATCCTCAATGCCAATCTCAAGAGCCGAAGAAATGGCAAGTGCAATCACTTCTGCATCCGCTTGCGGCGAGGATACGCCCAGAAGCTCAACCCCGGCCTGCGTAAATTCCTTCTGCCGCCCACCGCCTGATTCGCGGAAACGATACATATTCTCAATATAGGAAAGGCGAAGTGGTGGCTGTTCATCCTTCAGAAGCGTTGCCGCGAGACGAGCTGCCGATACCGTGCCGTCATATCGAAGTGACAGAATTCTTCCTTCTTGATCAGTAAGCTTAAATAGATTCTCCGGCGAAACAAATCGACCTCCGGAGTAAACATCGAAAAATTCGATCCCAGGAGTCTCGATTTCTCGATAACCGCCCGATATGAACAGAGATCTCAGTTTCTGTTCCATACCACGCTTCGCCTGGCAATCCTCTGGTAGAAGATCACACACTCCGTCTGGTGTATGAAAACGATAGTTTCCCATTTAAAACCTCCTGAACGAATAATTAGTTTGCTTTACTGCTTTACCTAGATAAAGCGGTAAAGCACCTGAATTATACGATATACCCCTTTATTTTGTCAACCCTTCGAAAAATGCTGGTAATCCTTCGAGGATGACCAATCTCCCCCCCAGGTAAATCCGTGTTCCGTAAATAACTGATAGCACAAATCATCCTGATCAATATAGTATGCCACGTCGAGTGATCTGTCAGCATACGCGGCTCCCGCTGGCGGATCAATTACCGTAGCCCCATTATCTGTATAGACCCATGGATTATATAGCGGATTTATGTCAATCGCCATTCCTTCCGCATGTCGCGAAAGGGTTGATGTTCCCTGTACCACTCGATAGTTGAAAGACGATGTGTTATTTGCAGCCATAGATAAATTGTCATCCGCACCATAGTCATCTACAAGGACCATCTTCTCAATCGGATAGGATGCCGCATATAACGCGCGAAAAATGTCAACTATATCATCTGAAATTGCCACATTCACGACAAGTTCCCCCACATGTGTCTGCTTGTCAAAACCATAATAGAGAACTCTGACGTACGCAAGCTCCTCAAGCGGAATCGTGCAATCCTCGCCATACGAATTCCCCTGCATTCGTGAGAATACTACATCTGAGATCGATTCATAATAAAAATACTTCTCAATCTGCTGTGCCGACATGAAAGAAACATCCACGATCGATCCTGCCGATAACGCCGAAATATCAGGAATCGTCGTTTCAACTACTTGCATGCTATTTGTCATATCCGTCTCCCTACTCGTTTCGCCTATTTCCTGTTCCTTTGTTGCAGCGGATTGTGAATGCGAAGAAGATCCGTTTGCCTTCGTCAGATCATCAGCCGTCTTTGCGACGCCTTGATTCGCACAAGCGCACACGCAAATTGTCGTCAAGATTCCCAGCCCCGCGACAAGCACCACTCTTCTCATTTTGCATCCTCCAGATGCCGTTCTGCGAGAAGCATGGCACTTACCAGAACGACCAAAATAGCAACGCAAGTAAAAAGTGCATAACCGCCCCACAATTCAGTCAGTATTGCCCCGCACGCCGCACCCAAACAAAATACGAAAATGACGCCTGCATATTCGAAGAATTTCTGAAGTGCAAAAAAGTCATATTCGCTCCAGAAGCGAAATAAATACTCTGTCGCACTTCGTAAATTACCCGTACACATCGTTGTTGCAAATAGGGAGTGATTCATCCTCTGAAAACTATTTACCTGCATGGAACTGACAAAGGAGATCACCACGGTAACCCACGCATCAGACACGCCACTTGGGAGAAATCCAATCACAAGAAGAATCAGCGCTTCCCACAGCAGAACTCTGTGCTGCCAAGAGATAAGCGATGTGCGGTAGTCTTTTTTCTTAAGCACTTCTGTCAGAAAAATACCGAGAACGAAAGCGAGTATCGGAACCAGATTCCCCCTGGCACGTGAGAATTCGCCGAGGGATAAATGAATGCCCGACAAAACCAGATTGCCTGTCTGTGCCGTGGCAAAAACGCCCCCTCGAAAAATGTACGTATGTGCATCCAGAAATCCGCCCACAAATGCAAGCGGGAATGCGACCCAGATTGCCTCAGATATCTTGACCGACTGATCTATCTTGGACATACATCTCCTTCGCGCATCTGCTTACTCGACTAAGACTGCCGTTCCCGAAGCCGTAACCATAAGCATATTCCCACCCTGACCGAGCACCTCGTAGTCAACATCCACGCCGACAATCGCGTTTGCGCCCGCTCGCTCGGCGCGAGAAATCATCTCGTTGATCGCATTCTGACGAGCATCAATGAGTTCTCCCTCGTATGAGCCAGAGCGTCCTCCGAAGAAATTGGTAATGCCTGCGGCAAAATCTTTGATGACATCCACACCCGAGACCACCTCGCCAAAAACAATCCCTTTGTAGGCTACAATTCTCTTTCCTTCAATACTGGGCGTCGTTGTAATAAGCATATATTCCCTCCATACATTCTCTCGCCTAACTCTCTTGCATCATACCACTTGGTACTATGCTGATGCAATTTGCATACCTGCGAAAGCTGCCAAGAAAACTCGCCGACATCACGCCTTAATGGCCCATCTCAATTTTGCACACTTGGCGCGGCTATTTGTATAACATTCCTCTGCCGATGGTCGAATCGGGCCATCGGAAACCTCGCGATAGATCCCCTCGCGGAATAATCGCTGAAACGACTTTTTGACAAGACGATCCTCTCCGGAATGAAAAGATAAAATAGCTACGCGTCCGCCAGAAGCAAGCACCGTCGGGAGTTTCTCCAAAAATGCATCCAGTGCCTCGAATTCCTCATTTACATCAATACGCAAAGCTTGAAAACACCGCTGACATGACTTCTTGATCTCTTCCTCTCTTTTGCTTGCTGGAAGATGCTGCAGAGAAGCATGAATAATCTGCCTTAGCTGTGTGGTCGTAGAAATTACGAAGCCTTGCTCCATTTGTGACATGATCGCATGGGAAATGATTGCCGCGTAAGGCTCGTCAGCATTTTCAATCAGCATACCTTCCAGTTCAGCTTCTGAAACGGTGGTCAGACGTTCTGCCGCAGATATCCCTTCACTCGGATTCAACCGCAGATCTAAGGGGCCTTCTCGTTTGAAGGTGAATCCCCGATCGGGATTATCTATTTGCATCGAAGATACGCCCAAATCCGCAAGAACAAACTGTAGCAAGCCTGATTCACGTGTAATCTGATCCATTTGAGAGAAATTCATCTGGCGTATTGATAGAATATCCTGGCCAAAGCCAAGCGCCGCAAGCCTCGCCCGTGTACGCGGTAGCTCTATTGGATCAACATCTATCGCATATAAGTGTCCTTCTCCGTGCAGAGCAGTAAGCATTTCACGCGAATGGCCGCCAAATCCCAGCGTCGCATCAAGCCCGATTTGCCCTGGCGCAATTTGCAGAAAGCTCATAATCTCATTCACACAAATCGATCGGTGCATGCCGGCCGGAGTACTGCCGCGCTCAATAACTTTTGCCACGTCTTCAGCATATTTTTCCGGCTGCAGTTCTTTATATTTCTCTTTATATGTTTTCGGGTGCGTGCCGCTATACCGAACACGGCGCTTGTGCGGTTTTTCTTGATTATCCATTTATTCTCCTATGTTGATCACTTTGTCCGCCCATTCTTTGTAAAAAGACGGTTCGTGGGTAACAAGAATTATGTTGCCCTGCCAGCGTATAAGTTCATTCATAAGCACTTCTTTTGCATCCACATCTAAATGATTCGTCGGCTCATCTAAAATCAGAAGATTTGCCTTTGTCAGCATGAGCATACAAATCTTAACTTTGGATTGTTCGCCGCCGCTAAGGGAAGAAATCGGTTGCATAACATTTTTTGCTTGAACGCCGCACTGTGCCAGATATTTTCGAATTTGGCTGCCAGAAAGGCGACTGAATTTCTCTGTCATAATCTGAAGGGGCGTCTGGTTGGGGTTCTCCCATACCAAGTCCTGCTCATAGTAAGCAACTTTAACATTTTCGGCAAAATGGAAGTCGCCGGATATAGCAGGAACTTGCCGGATCAGTGTCTTGATCAGCGTTGATTTCCCGATGCCGTTAAATCCGGTAATGACCACCTTCTGCCAGGGTGCCATATGGAAATTCATCTAGGGCAGAAGCGGATCGGAATACCCAATATGCAAATCCTTAACCACAAGCGTTCTCTGCGTAGGAACGGGAAGAGACGTGAACTGAAATGTTGGTTTTGCTATATTTTTGGGAAGTTCGATTTTTTCAATCCGATCGAGCATCTTCTGTCTGCTTTTAGCACTATTTGCCGTAGATGCTCGCGCACCGTTTTTGGCTATATAGTCTTCGTACTTCTTGATCTGCACTTGCTGTGATTTGAACTCTCTGATAACGCCTTCCCGCTTAAGGTCTTTGATCTCCAGAAACTTGCTGAAATTCCCGCTGTATTTAGTAATCGTTCCAAACTCGATGTTGCAGATGCAATTCGTGACTTTATCAAGAAAATCAAAGTCATGTGAGATAACGATGAAAGCGCCCTCAAAATCATTTAGATACCCGATAAGCCACTCGATATGTTCGGCATCGAGAAAGTTTGTCGGCTCATCGAGCAGCAAGACATCCGGCTTCTCAAGGAGTAGCTTTGCAAAAATCACTTTTGCCCTCTGTCCGCCACTCAGCGTAGCAAGAATGCTATCCATGCCAAGCGCGGCAACTCCCAGACCGTTTGCGACTTTCAAAATGGTCGTATCCAACTCATAGAACCCACTGCTCTCAAGAAATTCCTGGTCAGCAGAAGCCTTCGCGATCAATTCTTCACTACAATCTTCAGCCATTTGCGCATACGTTTCGGTTAGCGCAGATTCACGGTCATATAGAGCCTGAAACGCTGTTCTCAAATAATCAAACACAGTATATTGAC
>JBPOHB010000093.1:0-9841 GCA_052036055.1 Bacillota bacterium
GTCTTCTTCTCACAGAAAGCGTCCCTGATATATGAGCGCGCGGTTGTCTTCCGAATCGTGTCTAAAGACTTCTAGACAGCATTTACAAATTGACCAGGCACAAAAGAGAATCGAGTATCCGCAAGTATTTGTTCTGAACGACGGTATCTGCGCGCTCAAGAAGGGTAAAACTTTTCTTCTCTAAAAAGGCGGAAGATACGACAAGGATATTCTCTATTCTCGCGAGATAGTCAGGCGAGAAGTACTCTTTGCTTCGGACCACCGAAGAACAGATGAGTCCGTTGCATTGCGCAAGCAGAAATGGACAAAACACGTCTTTGCCGACAAAATCTTCGCCAATCAGATGATGCGCGTAATGAAACATACGATTAACCAATCTCTCTATACTCTCGCTCGTCGTATCAATCGTAAAGAGCGTCTGGTTTTCTTTTCAGACATCCTCAGAAATATCCTGAAGATCATCGGCAAGTTGCAGCAAAAAGCCAAAGGCAAAATAGAATAATTCATCCTCTTTCGTCATATCCTTATCGACAAAAAAGCGATCGATAAGCACGGAAATCCCGCCCTTATATATCGATATATTGAGTCTTTCGTCCATGTTGCGAATCAGACGATTTTCTTGAACACGCATACTATCTTCCTGTGCTTCAAGCATCATAAGTAGTAATGAATAAATCGGCGTGTCAGATGGCCGGGTTGTTCCAGAGGAATCCATATCCCTGATCGGAAAGGGCAAAAGGAACACTCGCCTGTGAATTCCGATGCGCAAGTTCCAGAACGCATCCCTTCAAATTCAGAAATTCCTGCTGATATTGTCCCATTCCGTATATTTTTTCTTCGCGAACGGATTCGAATCGTGCAGTCAGCGAATAGTCACCGCCAATGATGGGGCGAAGATCTCGGGGCGCGATACTCAACGTGCTGCAATACCGATCAATATGATTACGATTGCGAACGTATTCCTTCAGAATCATTTTTCCATCATTTCTATAGAAAGTAATGTCCCCTTCATCGGAAATCTCCGCATAAATTTTCCCATTCCTGATGGAAGCAGCATCGCCCGTAATTGACACATCTGCTGACGACTCTTCTGGCGGAAGAAGTGCCCAGTGCTCATCCGTAAAATCTCTGTCACGTGTTGCCCGAACACGCAGACTATCTCTTCCCCATGGCTCTATACATAATTTCTCATACCCGCAAGTGCGGATCAGTCGGCTGTTTTCATTTTGCATAATCTCTGACATGAAAGTTCCCTCCTAATCTTGTTATAATGCTATTATGCTGTCGAAGAACAGGTATATTCTTCTGCAATATTGCACTTTATTAACACAATCTTGCTATTTATATGCATACGAGGAGAGAACCATGCATAATCATCCAGAACTTCGCGAACAGACGGTACACGGCGAGCCTGATTTCCCTGTCAGTGTCTATTACAATCCATGTACGCAAGAGCAAATTCTGGTTCATCACTGGCACATAGAAATGGAATTTATATACGTAGTATCGGGTGACACAATCTTCTACATAGATACCGAGCCTGTGCGGCTGCATGCCGGCGAAGCCGCATTTGTGCGAGGCGGACAGATTCATGGTGGACGGGCGCAGGGTGCCACCCCATCCGAATTCTATTCCATCGTATTTCATCCGTCCGTTCTGCTAAGCAACATGCTTGGACCAAGTCGCGTGCGTTACGCCGAGCCATTTGCAGAGAATCAACTCTGTCTTCCCACACGATTGGGGTTCGATCCGTTCGGTCAATATGCCACTGGCAAACTCAAAGAGATCGTCGAGGCATATTTCTCGCCTCAACCCGGCCGCGAAATATCCATACTTTCCGCACTCTATGCTGTAATCGGCAAAGCAGCCGCACACGGTATCCTCACGCCCTCTCGCGAGAAGCCAAACTCATTGGATCAATACAAACGTGACCGACTGCGAAAAACATTCGAATATATCCATTTGCACTATGCTGAGAAAATAACCGTAGAGGATATGGCAACCAATCTTTGTGTTAACCCGTATTACTTCTGCCACTTTTTTCGGAAGCTATGCCAAACAACCCCGATCGAGTATGTGAATCTCTATCGGATCGAACGCGCTTCCAGGCTTCTTGCCGAGACAGACACGAAGATACTGACTATTGCTCTGGATTGCGGGTTCTCGAATTTTAGTTACTTCATTCGTCGTTTCAAGGCAATCAAAGCATGTACGCCATCTGCCTATCGCAAAAAAGAAACCGTGTGACTTTATACCTTGCACGCACCGAAATCATCACCCATGTCTTCTGAGATAACATCCGAATAGGAATTCGCATTCTTTCTCAGCCATGCATTCGCATACGCACAGCTTGCCGTTGCCTTGAGCTTCTTCTCAAGCAAATGCGTGGCAACCACCTTCATCATCGCCCCTGCCACGCCTTGTCCGCGCAAGGCAGGATTCACAAAGGTATGGTCAATATCAACCTCGCCGTTATCCTTGAAAATATAGGTCGTCTCCGCCATTACTTCACGGTTATCGTCAAGGCAGTAGATACGTCCCTTTTCAAATATCCAATCCATAGGAACTCTCCTTCTATCACGGTTGCATCGCGCCGAAAAGAACAAGCCATGCCAAAAAAGTCTTCGCGACAAGACTCAGAACAATATAGACCCGCTCGCCGTACAGATAATCCTTCCATTTCCCGACTCTCTTGTACTGCAAAATCATATTAATGGGAAAGGTATTGAATGCGACAAAATACGTCCCGATAATTGCCCACACAAACCAAGGCACCTGATCGAAATTGCCTGAGCCAAACATATAGAGAAGAATCGCAATCCATGGAGCTATCCCAGCTATTCCACCAAAAACAAAGGGGCCCCATGCAATCTTATCTTTATTTGCACCGGAATTAAGCTGTTCCATAAGAAGCCCAAACATATTCATGGATGCATTGAGCACAAAAATCAGAAGCAGCGATGCCAAGTCATAGATGCCGAAAAGAGTACCAATAAGTACGATCATAATGGATGAACTAATCGAATACTCAAACCAGCGAAAACGGTTCATTCCTCTTGCAAGGTCGGCGTTATATATATCATTTGTTTTCTTGGGAATCGAAATCACTGCGTGTGCTAACGCCGATATCAGCAAAAAGCAAGCTACGAGTATTCCGAAAGGCAGAGAAAATAAATCTCTCGAAGCAGATTCAAGCGAACGTGTCTGCGGATTGAATGCCAAATAATTCTGCGTAATCGTCGGGGAAAATTCCGCGATTTTCTGAATCACGGTACTTGCAAGAAAAAGCATCAAAATACCCTGCACCAGATGCAGTGCTCCCATGATCATATTAAATCGACGCAATTTGACAAAAGTAATTTCTTTCATACCATTCCCTCCTTCATAAAAGCAAGCAAAGACGGTTCAATTTCTATTTTGTAACGATTATAAACATTGTATGTCAAATACTTTTGCGTGTCAATTTATGATCTTTTCCTGAAGCACACAGTGAAAACCGCCTTCCGCTCGTGTCAGGATATACAAAAACGTATATCTCCACATAGCGTAATGCGGCTTCCGGAACGCCAACACTTTTTCGGACAGGTTTTTAAGCAACACATGTTTGAAGGCTGAGATTCCAGCGTTTGAGCCATTGCAACGGGCTTAAATAGTCGAGACGTTTCTGTATTCTTCTTGTGTTATAGAAGCCCTCAATGTAGGCAAAAATCTTTTGTCTGGCTTCAGCTCGTGTCTGGAAATGTGTCCAGTGTACGGTTTCTTTCTTGAGATTTGCAAAAAAGCTTTCGCTCCAACTGTTATCTCCCGGGGTCCCGACTCTTGAGAAGCTTTGCCGGAGTCCTTCTTTAGTCAGCAGGTTCATTACTTCTTCCGATGTGTATTGGCTGCCCCGATCACTGTGAAAGATGCAATCTTTGGGGATCGCATAACGCCGGATGGCTTTCTAAATCGTCTTTACCACCAGATCCGCTTTCATGTGTTCCGACATGCTCTCTGCCAATATTGCGCCACTCATTACGTCTTTAATCTGACACAGGTAGTCAAATCCTTCTCCGGTTCGGATGTAACTGATGTCGCTGGACAATACCTCGAAAGGGGATCGGATATCCAGGTTTCTGGTCAGGTTGAAATATCCGTCACCACGCGCCTTCCGACTGTCTGTCAGGCTTCTCTGGCGCCGTCGGATGTGGATACATCGAAGCCCCTGGATGTCCATGTATTCGCGGACTTTATAGAAGCTGCAGGAGAATCCTTCTTTCCGTAACTTCTCGCAAATCCGACTGGCTCCATAGGTGCCTTCTCCCAATGTGAATAGCTTCTTTACGTTCTCGGCATACGTCCTTTCTCGTGCCTCCCGCTCGTCTCTTCTTCGTTTCCAGTGGTAATAGCCACTTCTCGAAACACCCATATGTTCGGCCCACTTTGCTTCCGAATATTCCGGATGCTCGCTGATAAAGTAGTACTTTACTTCTGTAGCTTCGCAAAGTAGGCCGCTGCTTTTTTTAACATATCACGCTCCATTTTTAGTTCTGCATTCTCTAATCGAAGCGCTTTTAGCTCTTCTTCCAGCGTAGCTATCGGTGTTTTGTTTCCCTCGGCGGTATACTTCTTTCGCCAGTTGTAGAGCACATTCTCCGCGACTCCCAAATCTTCGGCTACTGCTCGAACGGTCTTTGGACTTGCGTAACTCAGTTTCACGGCATTTTTCTTGAACTCTTCGTCATATTGATTTCGGTGCACAGGCATGGCTTCGTCCTCCTCTTTTTTCTATTTTACTCTCTTACCATCCTGTCCGAAATATTAGCGCACTCCCATAACATTACGTTTCTTTTCTCGCGCTTATGCAATTCTATGTCGCGGCTATTCCCAAACATCCATATCTTCTTTTTTGAGAGAGTACTCTTTCTGCTTTAGAACTCCTATAACGAGAAAGACAATTCCCGATATGACAAGTAAGGATCCGAAGACGGAACAGATCCAGAACGGCGCGCTTTTCGCTGCGACATAATTTATCATTTGAACCAGAAGGAGGATTCCCACGCTGATTTGGGATACTCCGATGACGATCATATGCGAATAGCGTTTGTTTATTAGTTTGTTGATCTGCTTACTATCGGTATACAGCTCGAGCGGACCCTCCGCTTTGTTTTTTCGCAGGTATACCCGGCCGCCGAACTCCGCGGCAACGGAGATTCCGCTCTTCTCCAGAAAAGCAAGGTAGTGCTTCTTCTTTTCGCCGGAGTAGTTTGGAAGATCGATTGCATACTGGTACTTGGCAGGGGAGACATCTTCAAATTCATATTCGCCGCCGCGGTATCCAATAAGCAGGAGACCGCTTTCGCCTTGCCGGTTCAGCCAATCTTCCTCTTCATGTATGTCCATAAAAGACTTCTTAACGGATGTTTTCATAAGTCGCCTCCTTCATATTTTCTGCGTTTTGCAGAAGTTCTTTCAAACGGACAAGCTCTAACTCAAAGAACTTCTTTCCCGTTTCCGTGATCACATACTCTATCTTTCTGTCCTGCGGCTGGCTGTCCAGCAACGTAATCCATCCCTTTTTCTGCAAGATATCCAATGCCCCGTAGAGCGTTCCGGCTCCAAGATTGACACGTTGATTTGTCATGTCCGAAATGTCTTTCATAAGCGCGTAGCCATGTGCCGGGCGATGCAGGCGAAGCAGAATGTAATAGATGGATTCTGTCAATGCGCCGCTGTTTGCTGATCGTCCCATTTCTTTCTCCTCTCTAATACGTTTTTCGTTGTATCGATAAACGTACTATAACGGAAAACGTAATAGCTGTCAAGCCCCCTGTTCCGTATTTTCAAAGAGCGTGAGAATGTTGCTATCTGCGCGAATTTTAGGGGATAAAGAGGGTTGTCATGATGGAGGGGAGAGGAGAAGGCCGGATTACACACCAAAAAGGAGAAAAGCTTGATTTGGTGTGTAATTGCCTTTGCATTGTCACAAAGAACAGCGAAGATCGTGACCCCGGCCGCTTTTTCGAGAATTCCGAAAGGGCAATGGCATAGCCGGTTTTCCTTTAACGGATATATGGATTAGAATAGAATGAGTATGGATTGTGTCCGCATTTATGTGTATGTCTGCCGGCGTAACCCGCCGCCGCAAGCCGCCCGCTCAAGCCGGCACAAGCCGGAAGGATTCGAATGGGAGCTGCCGGACAAGCGGCTCTTAATCCTCTGTTAGGAAAGGCAACCCGCAATGAAGGGACTCTTCAGAAGCAATATCAAACGGATGCGGACGAATCTGTCGACGCTGATCTGGTTTGAGATACTCTATAAAACACTGCTGGCCGTTACGCTTTACCCGGCCCTTGTATCTCTTTTGGATTTGGCGATCAACCAGGCTGGAATTCTCTATCTGACAAACCGCAACCTCAAGTCCTTTGTTGCGAGGCCGTTTTCGATCGGGATCCTTCTTGTCATTCTCATTCTGATTGTTCTGTACTCTCTGTTTGAAATTGTGACCCTGACCGTTCTTTCCGACTTTAACAGACAGGGCATCAAAACGAACGTTGTCGATCTCTTTTTCGCGGGACTCAAGAGGCTTCCCCGGTTTCTTCGTCCCGGCAACATTCTGTCCCTGCTTCTGGTACTCCTGCCCGCGACTTTCTTCATCCTGCTGTTCGCGTCGAGTATCGTATACCTGACCGGTATTCCGGATTATCTGACGACCTATTTCGGAAATCATCACATCTTCTATATTCTGTCGGTTCCCTTTGCCGTGGTGATTCTCCTGATCTCGGGGGTCTTTCTGTTCATCTTTCAGTAACAGATTATCGAAAAAATAAGACGCTCGCAGATATAGACAAGCGACTTGAGGAACTGCAGACAGAATTACTGAGACTCGTCGCATCCAAATCCGACTACGAGGATGTCGCTGACGAGATTAATCGACTTCGCGATGAAAAGCAGAAAACGCAGTTCGAAAGCGCCGGACGGGATGAGACGAGAAAACGGATCGCGGACATGAAAGCATTTCTGCGAAAGCAGGATAGTGCGATCAAGACATTTGACGAGGCTCTGGTTCGGCGGCTGATCGAGAAAGTTACGGTTTACGAGGGACGGGTTGTCGTGACGTTCCGGTCGGAGCTTGAGGTAGATGTGGCCGTTACCGGTCGTGCGCTGCTATAAATCAACCGAACGGCTCGTTTTCAGCAGTCTTCGTCATATTTTTGAAAGAATAGTAGTAAAAAGAGCAAGGCACTCTACGGATTAGCGTAGGGTGCCCTGCTGCATATAATTCTCAAGTTCGACTATTTCTTCAGTTTTTGAATTTCATCTTCTACTTCTTCAGCACCTTCAGCATAAAACTTCTCCTCTTTAGGGTCAAGTTCCTTAAGCAGTCTTAAAAACTCACCGGCATGAACTCTTTCTTCATCGGCAATATCCTTTAAAACCTCGATTGCCAGCTTGTTGTCGGTTGATTCAGCCAACTGCATATAGAGCTGAATGGCTTCATATTCTGCGGCAATCATATACCGAATGGAACGAATCAGTTCCTGGTCACTGATTTTTCGCTCTTTCGCAAGTCCGGAAAAGGGATGTCCAAAATCAGGCATATCTGTAACCTCCTAGATATCTCTTAATAATACTAATACTTGATAAACCTGTCCCCCGGAACGCCGCAAATACTGCATTTATCCGGACGGACTTTCTCAATATTGCCGCAGACTGGACAAAGATAATAGAAAACCTCCTCTGTCTCATCAAGATTCTCCAGCGCTTCCTGATAAAGTCTGGCGTGAACCTCTTCGGCTTTCATCGCAAATGTGAAAGACATAAGCGCCGCCTTGTTTCCTTCCACTTCGGCCTGTTTCACAAAATCAGGATACATCTCCTTATACTCGTGGGTTTCTCCCGCAACGGCGTCTTTAAGGTTCTCGGCTGTTGAGTGGATTTTTCCCGCTACTTCGAAATGCTTTAAGGCATGCAGGGTCTCGGCATCAGAAGCAGCCTTGAACAGTTTTGCTGCATTCAGCTTTCCGTCCTTTTCAGCCTTTTTGGAATAAGCCAGATACTTTCTGTTCGCCTGAGATTCTCCTGCAAAGGCTTCCATCAGATTGTCAAGAGTTGTTTTTTCGTTCATGTTATCAGCCTCCTCATTTTTACTGAATGATTCCAATAGTTTATTCACAACCTCTTTGGGGAATTCATCCGGTTGCTTCCGATCAAGAAGCGACCGTAAAAAAGCCAAAGAATTATCCCCTTGCGGAAGCATATAGCCCGCTTCGCGGATAAGATCCTCGGCCATAATGTGGTTGGATTTTTCAATGGCGGCAGCCAATTTTCCCGGTAATCCGGCGGCGATCATCTCTTGTTCCGATTTACTGCGCACAAGGGACTTCAGAGCGCTGACAACCGCTTCAGTTTTAGGCTGTTGCGTGGGATACGCCATCGGCACCATCGAAATCGCACCTGACGGGCAGGCATCTGCACAGTCTCCGCAGCCTATGCACTTTGAAACATCAATGATACTGTTTTCTGTATCTGTTGCGCCGGTTGGACATACATACAGACACAGACAGTCCTTTGTGCATAAGCGAACATTTCTTACCGCGTATTTCTTTGACATTCTCATTACCTCCCTTCAACCTTTTCAAATTTCCATCCCGGAACTTTGCAAACAGGACATATTTCCGGCGGATTTTCTCCTATGTAAACAAAACCACAAATGGTACAGACATAAACCCCGGTATTTTCAAGCATGGCGTCTCCCTCTCTTTGATACCGGGTTAAGAGAGATTTTAAGATTCGCGTAACCTTCTCGCTCCAGACAAGAGCGCGGAGTGCACCCCGATCCTTCGCTGCGGCTGATATGGCATTTGCGCTCGAAAAACATTCCTCAAGGTCTTTTGCAATGAGGTCAAGCAACTGATCGAAATTTGGAGTTTTAGCAGGAGCTGATACCGATTTAAAATAATTGGCCAGTTCCTTAAAGCGCATCGCTTCTTCCTGCTTGTACTGTTTCTCGCAGCCTCGCGCAAGATTCGTACAAAGCGCACTGATCTCCGTTGGAGAGAGTTCCAGCATGTCAGTTGACATCTCACTGACATATTCAGGCTTTTTCTCAGTAGGGGAAGCTGTTTCGCCTTGTTTCTCAAAATCCGCTTTTGTTGCGCCGCAGATGGGGCAGACCCAATCTTCCGGCAGGTCTTCCCATTTTGTACCCGGCGCAATGCCTGTTTCGGGTATCCCATTCGCTTCGTCATAGATATAACCGCAGACGGAACATACATACTTCGCCATAACATAACCTCCTTCATGTGTTAATTATAGTATAACTTAAGTTCAAGATTCCCTCACTTTCTGAAATTGTTCATCCATCAAAGTTTTACAAATGACTACTATTCTATTACATATCTACCTGTAGGCACATTTCTTTTTTGATGAATAATCGTTAAACACAAAAAATGTCCTAGCATCCAACCCGCTCTCTCAACCCTCAAATTTCCGAAAAACATCCAATCTGCTCTGTCATGAACTCATGTTATCTATCCTGCTCTGTCATGAGCCATGTTATCTAATCTGACCACTCAACTATCCTTTTACAGCTTCTTCGACATGTTACCGTGGACGGATTTTTTCGCTACTTTCCGTCCCCGGCGAAAATGACCTCAAAATCCATAATGCCCGAATATCAGGGTTTTTCAGGTTTTTGTCTGCTCTTCTCGTGACATCAATACCACCGTCTCAACGTGTTTTGAGATGAGGGGATAGCTATCAAATGGAAATTACCATGTTCCTTTTTTAGTGATTTTTATTTGTGGAAACATATCAAAGATTGACTGCCGTATGTGGGAACATATCGACAAACATTTTT
>JBPOHB010000114.1:0-5105 GCA_052036055.1 Bacillota bacterium
GCGTATGTATGATTATTTTGAAATCCAGCCGATCTGCAATAATGAATTCTATTTGCGTAATCCAGAAAGTGGTATCAAAGCAATTTCAGAGCTTCAAGCAATGAATCGCCTTATCACGAAGCTAGGAGATCTATTGTCGATCCCTGTATGTGCTACGACAGACGCACATTTTCTGGAAAAAAGCGATGGAGAGTATCGGAAATATATCATGATGGATATGGGATATAAGGACGCGAATTTACAAAGCGCGCTCTATTTCCGTACGACACCTGAGATGCTGCAAGAATTTGCCTATTTGGGTGAAGATAAGGCATTTGAGGTTGTAGTTGCAAATACGAATGCGATTGCGGATCGGGTGACCCCGGGACTCAAACCTTTTCCTGACGGGACATATCCGCCGATTATTGAGACAGCCGCAGACGATGTGCGGGATATCACATGGGCGTCTGCAAAGGAATTATATGGATTTAACGGTGAGATCTCGCCGATCGTGAGGGCGCGTGTAGAAAAAGAGCTGACGTCCATTATCGGACATGGTTTTGCCATCATGTATTACATCGCATATAAACTAGTCAAGAAATCAAATGAGGATGGGTATATTGTTGGATCGAGAGGTTCCGTCGGTTCATCACTCGTCGCAACTCTTTGCGGTATTTCAGAAGTCAATCCGTTACCTCCACACCATGTCTGCCCGACATGCCGTTTCTCTGATTTTGACGAATCTGGGAAGTATGGATCAGGCTATGATTTGCCTCCGATGAAATGCCCTCATTGTGGCACGAAGATGCGATGCGAAGGGCAAGATATTCCTTTTGAAACATTTCTGGGATTCTATGGAGATAAGCAACCCGATATTGACTTGAATTTTTCGAGCGAATATCAGTCCCGCGCACACAAATATGTCGAAGAACTTTTTGGTGAGAGTCATACTTTTCGTGCAGGAACAATCGGGTGCTATGCGGACAAAAATGCAATTGCCGTTGTTAAAAAAGTGCAAGAGCAGACGGGCACTTCGGCAAGCAAGGCAGAACTTCGGCGGCAGTCGCTCGGGCTAATTGGCGTGAAGAGAACCACAGGGCAACATCCTGGCGGCATTGTTGTTGTGCCAAAGGAGATGGATGTATATGAGTTTACTCCCATTCAACATCCAGCCAATAAGCTTACCTGTGGAATTGTAACGACACATTTTGACTTCAACGCAATGCACGATACGATTCTTAAGCTGGATATACTCGGACACTATGATCCTACCATGCTTCGCATGTTAAGCGATTTGACTGGGGTTGATGTCCGTACGATTCCGATTCCGGATGAGAAAGTGATGTCTCTTCTTGTCTCAACGGAAGCTCTTGGCATACCGGATGGAACGTCATCTGCAAAATCAGCTACACTCGGCTTATCGGAAATGGGCACATTTATGGCGCGAGACATGATTGCCGAGACGAGGCCCAAGCAATTCTATGATCTCGTTCAGCTCATGGGACTGTCACATGGAACAGATGTTTGGAAAGGCAATGCTCAGGTTCTTATTCAGAACCATACCTGTACGCTAAATAGTGTAATCGGATGTCGAGATAGTATAATGACACAATTGATTTATTGGGGAATTCCCAATAAATCAGCATTTGATATCATGGAGAAGGTACGAAAAGGGAAAGGCGTTTCCCCCGAATTTGAGGCACTTATGCGAGAAAATGATGTTCCTAACTGGTACATTGACTCCTGTAAGAAGATCAAATATATGTTTCCAAAGGCACACGCCGCTGCATATGCGATTTCGTCTCTGCGTATCGCATGGTTCAAAGTCTATTATCCTGAGGAATACTACTGTTCTTATTTCACGATTCGCGGAGACGAATTTGATGGGTTTTTCATGTGCGCAGGCCCCCAAAAGGCAATGGAACGCAGAAAAGAGCTTTTTGAAGGGTTTGTCACGCGAAAGCCCAATGAGAAATCGGAGTATTATCTTTGTGAGCTCGTCGAAGAAATGTATGCTCGTAACATTACTTTTCTCCCGTATGATATTGAAAACTCTGCGGCAGAGAGGTTTATCAAAGTTGAAAAGAATAAAATCCTGCCACCGCTAAATGCGATACAGACAATTAGTGCAGCGGTTGCGCAGAATATTGTTGAGGCAAGAAAAGACGGACCATTCAAATCAAGAGATGATGTCTTACGTAGAAGTGGTATCGGGCCTACGGCACTTGAAGCACTTATTGCATCAGGCTGCTTAGATCATCTGCCGGATTCAGCTCAAATCGATTTATTTTCACTTATGTAATCGTCTATAATAGAGAGATTGATGGGATTGCCGCTATGACACGACAAGAGGGTCCCTTATGACAGAGGTGCAGAATCTGAAAATCTCCGGGGTGTAAGGAATGCAAGTATCAGTCGTACTTCGAGAATCAGTACTAACAACCGATCAGCTATATGATTATCTGGTTCCGAAAAATTTAGAAGACAGCATATTAATCGGTCAATTTGTGGCGGTTCCTTTTGGCAAAGGAAATCGATCAGAGATTGCTCTTGTGCTGGATCTATTTCCGGACAAAGAAAGGCAATATAGTCTGAAAAGTATTCAATCCATTGTTGATACGATTCCCGTCATTTTTAGTCAGCAAATCGCATTATTATCCTATATGCGCGCCCGGTATTCGTGCACCTATGGTGATGCAATCCGTCTGATGGTGCCAGCCTATGTCTCGGAGAAAAAAAGTAAGGGCATGCGAAAGTGTGCCTATCTTCTTGATCCGGATCATGCAAAATCGCTTCTCGCAGAAGGAGAAGTTGATAGTCTTCCGCAAATTCGCATCATGGAGTATTTGCTTGAATGCGAATTTGCAAGTGTTCCGGAAATCATGGGCGCTCTATCCATATCCAGATCACCGATAGAGACACTAAGTAAAAAGGGAATCATTGGATTTGCGTCCAAAAAACAAGAGGATAAGGATGTACCCGAAGAAGTCATCTCTGACACAATTGTCAGGGTCGATCCGTTTCCTCCGACAGATGCGCAATCGGAGGCAATTGATGTAATCACGCGTGCCGATAAGAAAAAAGAAATTCTTCTGTTTGGTGTCACGGGAAGTGGAAAAACGGAGGTATACCTGCAGTGTGCTCAGAAAATTCTGGATAACGGCAATCATGTTCTTTTTCTCGTTCCAGAAATCTCTCTGACTCCGCAAATGATTCACTGGATTAGCGAGCGATTCCCCGGTAAAACTGCCGTATTACATAGCAGACTCTCTCAGAAGGAGCGCTATGAACAATGGGACAAGATTCGTAAAGGGAATGCTCAAATTGTCATTGGTGCACGATCTGCCATTTTTGCGCCGATACAAAGGCTTAAGCTTATTATTATGGATGAAGAACAAGATACATCTTACAAATCAGAAACACATCCTCGTTATCATACAAGAGACATGGCACGTTTTCTGGCCAAAAACCTTGATGCAGTTTTTCTGCTTGGATCTGCTACACCATCAATTGAAACCTATTTCGCTGCGAAATCCGGCTATATTACGCTTCTTCATTTACCCGAAAGGGTTCATGAATCCTCTCTGCCAAAGACACATATCATTGACATGAGGGAAGAGCTGAAGATGAAGAATCGTTCAATCTTTGGCATGCAGCTTCGCCAAGCAATGGAGTCTGCACTGGCGCGCGACGAACAGATTATTCTGTTTCTCAATCGGAGAGGATATGCAAGTATGATGCTTTGTCGCTCATGCGGAAATGTAATTTCCTGTCCGCACTGTTCCGTGTCCATGACACTTCATGCCAAGAAGAAGGATCGCCCCGCCATGCTAGTATGTCATTATTGCGGAAAAGTCATGCGACCTCCACAGAATTGTCCTTCATGTAACAGTACACTTCAAGGTCGATTCGGAATGGGAACGCAGCAATTGGAAGAGTATGTCAAGGCAGAATTTCCAGGTGTTCCGGTTATTCGTATGGATCAGGATACAACATCTGGGAAGAATGCTCATGCCACACTACTTTCTGCTTTTCGCGAGAAAAAGGCGAGTATACTTGTTGGCACGCAGATGATTGCAAAAGGACATGATTTTCCGGATGTGACCGTTGTCGGGATTGTTTCGGCTGACCTGCTTCTTCGGGCATCGGATTTTCGGGCAAGTGAACGTGCCTTTCAGTTAATTACGCAAGCTTCTGGCCGCGCGGGTCGGGGAGATAAGAAAGGGCAGGTATTTATCCAGACATATGATCCAGAGGATGATGTACTGATCTGTGCTGCCATGCAGGACTATGATCGATTCTATCAAAATGAAATTGAATATCGGAGACGTCTCAAATACCCGCCATTTCGAGCTTTCGGGAGCGTTCTTCTCTCGCATGAGGAGGATGAGACTGCATATAAGCAAGCCAATTTGGTTCTTGCGGCGCTGAAGGAATATGCTGGCACTATGGAAAATCCGCATGGAATCGAATTCTATGGGCCAGCACCCGCGCAGACATTTCGGCTTCGCGATCGATGCCGATATAGAATTAACGTTAAAGCAATGAAAAAGTCAGATCTGTCGTATTTGTTTTCATCCATTCGGAATCGATTCTATAAAGAAGATTACTTGCTCTATATGGATATCGATCCTTTGTGGTAAAATAATATCGTTGATTGTTATGGTGAAAGGATATGAGTATGGCACTGCGAGAAATCGTTACAATTGGAGATGAAATTCTGCGGAAGAGATCACGTGAAGTTACTGTATTTGATGAGAAACTGAAGTCGCTTCTCGATGATATGGCAGATACAATGTATTATGAGCACCGAGGCGTTGGTCTCGCCGCCGTCCAGGTAGGTGTATTGAAGCGCGTATTTATCTGTGATGTCGGGGATAAGCATGGACTTGTTGAGTTTATTAATCCGGAAATAATGGAGACAAACGGTTCGCAAATTGGCAGTGAGGGTTGTCTTTCTGTTCCTGGTGAAAGTGGAGATGTTAAGCGACCTCAGAGCCTGACAATTCGCGCGCAGGATAGAAATGGCGACCCGTTCATATTATTGGTTGATGATTTCATGGCCGTCTGTGTATGTCATGAATATGACCATCTGGATGGCGTGCTATTTATTGACAAGCGAGAGA
>JBPOHB010000133.1:0-12631 GCA_052036055.1 Bacillota bacterium
GCAAAGACTCGATGGGATATTTACCAGATGCAGTTTCCCCAGAAAGCATGACGGCACTTGTCCCATCATAAATTGCATTTGCGACATCACTGACTTCTGCACGTGTGGGACGTGGGTTTCTCATCATCGAATCAAGCATCTGTGTCGCCGTTATGGAAATCTTCCCCATTGCATGGCACTGACGAATAATCTTCTTTTGGACAATCGGGACATGAGCGGCAGGGATCTCAACACCAAGATCACCGCGAGCGACCATGATTCCGTCCGATACTTTAAGTATATCTTCGAAATTATTCACGCCCTCGCTGTTTTCAATCTTCGCAATGATATTGATGCCCTGCGCATTGTTTTTTTCAAGAATCCTGCGTATTTCTTGGACATCACGGGCTTTGCGAACGAATGATGCAGCAAGAAAATCAAAATCATTTTCGGCGGCAAAAATGATATCTTGCATATCCTTTTTCGTCAGTGCTGGCAGAGCAAGCTCGACGCCGGGAACATTGATACTCTTCTTATCGGATATTTGTCCGCCGTTTTGAACACGACAATGGATATCTCGTCCCTTCACCTCAAGGACGCTAAGCTCAATCAGCCCATCGTCTATCAGAATACGGGTTCCTACGCATACATCATCTGGCAATTCCTTATAGGAAATGGAGAAGGCATCTTTCGTGCCGAGCATATCCTCAGCGCTTATGACAATTGTGTCGCCTTCCGCGAGGATAACCTTGCCCCCGGTGAAAGCGCCTGTGCGAATTTCGGGGCCTTTTGTATCAAGTAGAAGGGCGACAGGGAGGTTGAGCTCCTCACGAATCCGCTTGACTCGATTAATCCTGGAGAGGTGTTCATCGTACGTTCCGTGCGAGAAGTTGAGTCTGACAACATTCATTCCCGCTTGCATTAGGCTACGGACAATTTCATCGGAGTCCGATGCTGGTCCGAGTGTACAAATAATTTTGGTTTTTCGCATATACATATATAAGGCCCTCGTTTCCGTTATTTAGTATTCCAAAATGCAGGCGCATCTTCCCGCGTGCGTGTCTGAAGAAGAGATAATCTTCACCTATTTACGATAACATGAAAAGTGACGCTCGTGAAGATTGAAAAAAGTAAACGATGTTTCGGGAAAGAAAATCCTTGCAAAATGACAGACAGTTTGACGCGAATGGACAAACAAAAATGGAGCTAAACGTTTCGCGTGTGAAATATGCATAATACGATTTTGGAAAGTTTGGCGACACTGTCAATTATGCAATTTTGCGAATTGCTATATGATCAAACTGCGTTAATTGTGAGTGGCTTGGGCTCTATTTTGCGAACCCTTCAATGGGGATGGACGAAATATTGCGTTGTGCTACCATGGCCGCATAATTAACAGATTCTTCTTTGCGCTGCAGACTCCCGTTTGGCATTTTGTGCTGGCGGGTTTTTGCTTTTCGTGAGAATCTTCTGCCAAATGGAACTTCTTTTTCGGCATCTCATTTTATGGTATTCGTAAAATTACACAATGAATTTTCGGGAAAACCATTTTCTTTTGTGCGTCATCTTGCAAACAAGATGTGTATAATTGAAATGAAAAGAATCCTTTATTTTTGCCTCGAAATGCTGGAAATCCAGATGTGAATGAATTATAATGTTGTAATGAAGACAAAGTTAGCGCGTTTCAAGAAACAAGGGATCCAAAGAGGGGTTAAATGATGTTTACAAAAGGCAAATGGTGTGATGATGTTCATGTAAGAGATTTCATTGTTCGGAACTACAAACCGTATGATGGAGACGAGAGTTTTCTGTGCTCGCCAACGGAGAATACACATCAATTATGGAGCCTTGTCCTTTCCGCATACGAGAAAGAACGTGCTGCAGGTGGCGTACTTGATATTGACGAACACACAATTTCGACAATCGCTTCCCATGCGCCGGGCTATATTGACAAAGAGCGCGAGCAAATCGTCGGTCTTCAGACGGATGCGATGCTCAAACGCGCGATTATTCCATTCGGGGGAATTCGCATGGTTAGGACATCGCTCAAAGCATATAACCGTAAGATGGACCCAGATGTTGAGCATGTTTTTTCCTATCGCAAAACGCATAACGACGGTGTATTCGATGTATATACGAAAGATATGCAGCTTGCTCGTCATACAGGGCTCATCACAGGACTTCCAGACGCTTACGGCCGTGGCCGTATTATTGGCGACTACAGACGTGTGGCGCTCTATGGAACCAATTTTCTGATCAATCAGAAGAGAGAAGCCAAAAACGAGATTATGCCTGACGTAATGAGTGCAGAAACGATCAGACAGATTGAAGAAATTGCCGAGCAAATCCGTGCTCTTCATGAGCTTACTGTTATGGCGCAGTCATATGGCTTTGATATCTCCGTTCCGGCTACGAATTTTAGGGAAGCCACGCAGTGGCTCTATTTTGGGTACTTAGGCGCGGTGAAGGAACAAAACGGAGCCGCGATGTCTATTGGTCGCGTATCCACATTTCTGGATGTGTTTGCGCAGAAAGATCTAGAAGAAGGTCTTCTGACGGAAAGTGAAATTCAGGAGATCGTTGATCATTTCATTATGAAGCTAAGACTTGTGCGGTTCTTGCGCACGCCAGATTATGATGAACTATTCTCGGGCGATCCGACATGGGTGACCGAGTCCCTTGGTGGCATGTGTGTAGATGGCCGTCATATGGTCACGAAAATGACCTATCGGTTTCTGCATACACTTACGAATCTTGGTCCCGCCCCAGAGCCGAACATGACGGTGCTTTGGAGCGAAAAGCTTCCTGTACCGTTTAAGAATTACTGCGCTCGTCTATCCATTGCCACATCCTCTATACAGTATGAGAATGATGACAGTATGCGCGAAAAATTTGGAGACGATTATGCTATTGCCTGCTGCGTCTCGGCAATGAGAGTCGGCAAACAAATGCAGTTTTTCGGAGCGAGAGCCAATCTTGCCAAGGCACTGTTGTATGCAATTAACGGTGGGCGGGATGAGAAGACAGGTGAACAGATCGGGCCGGTAAGAGAACCTCTCAGCGGAGAATATCTTGATTATGACCACGTCGTCGCACGATTTACAGAGGTATGCGCCTGGCTCAGCAAACTCTATATCAATACTCTCAATGTCATCCATTATATGCATGACAAGTATAGCTACGAGAAGCTCGAAATGGCACTTCACGATGTGAATGTCGCCAGGACAATGGCATGCGGAATTGCAGGTCTATCTGTCGTTGCAGATAGCTTGAGTGCAATGAAATATGCGAAAGTTCGTGTTATTCGTAATGAGCAAGGGCTGGCGACAGACTTTGAAGTCGAGGGCGATTACCCGGCATATGGGAATGATGATCCTCGTGTAGACAAGATAGCAACCTCCGTTGTCAAGAGCTTCATGACACAACTGTCCAAGCACAAGACCTATCGTGATAGTAAACCGACGCTTTCGATCCTGACAATTACATCGAATGTTGTATATGGGAAGAAGACTGGAGCGACGCCTGATGGCAGAAAACTGGGCGAGCCCTTTGCCCCAGGCGCGAATCCGATGCATGGTCGTGATAAGAAGGGTGCTGTTGCGGCCATGCGTTCGGTTGCACAGATCCCATATGACTACAGTGAAGATGGTATTTCCTATACCTTCTCGATTCTGCCGGCAACTCTGGGGAAGACTCTTGACGAGCAGTCAGTGAATCTAACAGGGCTGATGGACGGATATTTCCACGATGGCGGACACCATATGAACGTTAATGTCATTCAGCGCAAGGTCTTGCTGGATGCGATGGAACACCCGGAGAACTATCCGCAGCTCACAATCCGCGTCTCAGGCTATGCGGTTCATTTTGTGCAACTTACGCGCGAGCAGCAGTTGGAAGTTGTTCGTAGAACCGTTCATGCGAGGCTGTAACGGAGAAATCAAGGGTCGTGTTCATTCGGTCGAGACACTAGGTGCGCTCGATGGTCCAGGTTTGCGCTATGTTTTGTTTTTACAGGGCTGTCCCCTCCGATGCAAGTATTGTCATAATGTCGACACGCGATCGTGTTCTTCGGGCACGCTTGTGAGCGCAATGGATCAGGTGGACGAGATTCTTCGGTATCGCAGCTACCTCACGGGCGGCCTCACGATTTCTGGCGGAGAACCACTCATGCAGCCGGAATTTGTCCGCGAGCTGATCTGTTTATGCCATGAAAAAGCAAATCTACACTGTGCGATTGACACATCAGGCGGCGTGAGTCTTGCATCGTCACGGCAAGCGATCGAGGAAGCGGATCTATTGCTACTCGATATTAAGGGATTCTCAGATAAAACAGCAGAAGAATTGACGGGTCAGAGTATGGAAAACGCACGCGAGACGCTTGCCTACTGCGAAAAAATAAAGAAACCTGTCTGGATACGACACGTATTAGTTCCCGGATACACTCTATTTGAGGGAAGGGAAGATACGCCGGAAATGACCTATGAGAATTTTGCCCGAATGAACCCAGCGCTTGTTGAAGGTGCCAGATGGCTTTCCGAATTCACCTGTATTCAAAAAATCGAATTGCTTCCGTATCATAGACTTGGGGAATTTAAGTGGAAGAACATGAATTTGCCGTATCCACTTGGTGATACACCCGAGCCAGCAGAGGAATCGGTTCGTTTTGCAGAGAAAATATTCGGGATACTTTATCAGGAATAGCAGCCGCTCACATAATTATATATAAGACTGGATATCTGTCCGATAACCGCCTGCGCATTTGCGCCGTCTGCCGATTCGGTCATGACGCATAGCACATAATCTTCCTGTGCAAAAACAATTCCTACATCGTTATTGGATCCATAGGATGGGTTAAATCCAACTTTATGAGCGACCTCATATTCATCTGGGACACCGGATGGCACCCCCCAATCATACTCCGTGTTACAGAGGTCTGTTATCAGTCCCTGATAAGCATCTGGGCTTTCTGTGTAAAGCAGATAGAGATTCTTGGCGTAAAGTGCCAGATCCTCGGCACATGTTCTGTTCTTGCCGCTGGAAGTTGCACCTGTGTAATCAGTATACGAGACAGAGCTGCGATAATTTACGATGGAACTGATCGGAACGAGGTAATTCTCATTTACAGAATCGGAGCCACCAAGCTTTCGCAGAAGCATATTCGTGGCGCAATTATCACTGATGGTAATGGATAAATTGGAAATCTGCTGAAGCGTATATTCGGTCTGATCGGCAGAATTCTGTATCGTTCCTGTTCCAGCTTCATAATCACCATCTGGGTATGCGGCGGCATTATAATTCATCGTATCTGTCATCGCACATGCGCCTGCGGCGACTTGTTGATACAGGTACGTGTTGAATGCAATCTTGATGGAGCTTGCGGCAACCATGGGATCCTGCTCGTTTATTGCAAGCGTTTCATTGTTGTTCATGTTGATATAGTAGACCGAATATCTTCCTGATTCGGATTCAATTAGGGCAGAGATATCGGTATTTAGCTGAGCAAGCATTGCCGCGCGTTCATCTGCGGTTACTGCCTGTGAGGAAGTGGTTGTCTCTTGCGATGCTTGTGTGTCGGTTGTGTCGCTCGAAGAAATCGGAATAGAGGTATCGGGGATAGAAGAAGACGAAGTAGGATCAATCGTTTTCTCCTTATCTGACAGTAGATTCTTAATTTGAAAAAAACCAATAATCAAGCAGACGATGCAGATGATCAGACAAAAAACAACAGTCATGCGCCGCTGCATACGAACGGCATTTCGCCGATTGGACGGATAGGAATAGTTCCCTGTATTTTTATGTGTGTTCATATTCATATGCGCCATAAGACGCTGCCTTTCACAAGATAGTCTTATAAATTATACAACGAGAGCGGGAAGGAATAAAGCAAAAAAGAATACTGCGTACAAGTTGCTCGAATCCCTTCCGAAAATGAGCCAGCTGCTTCGCTTTATCGACGAGAAGACATGGCTGATTCAGCAGGCTGTTTTCTGGTAAAATTGCACAAAATGAAGCGCAAAAATATGCCTCACGTCTTCCTCGATTTTTGTTGACATTGCACATATATCTAAAGTAAAATTTGCCTAGTGTTATGGCATTTACATAATGAAAAGAAGCGTCAGGGAGGTACTTTATGTCAAAATCAGATCAGAAAATTGTCGGCTATTTGCCGGATGAGACCCCTTCACCAGGGAAACTGCTGTTGTTCGCCTTACAGCAGATTCTTGTCATGTTTCCCGCAACAGTAACCGTTGCCCTCATGACAGGATTCCATATTTCTACCACGCTATTTGCAAGTGGACTGGCGACGCTGTGTTTCCTTTTTGTGACGCGCGGCAAGATTCCTCTCTTCTACGGGTCAAGCTTTTCCTACATTGCAGCAATTATTGGTATTACCGGTGCGGAATACGGCGTGACAGCGTCAGATGCCTTGATTTCGCAGGCGCAGTTTGGCATTATCATGTCCGGATTCGTGTCAATTGCTGCCGGATTAATTGTAAGCCGATTCGGAATGGAGGCTATTGAGAAGGTTCTTCCTCCGACGGTTACAGGTTCCATTGCAATGGTTATTGGTATTTCGCTTACAGGTACCACCATGAAATATGCGTGTGATTTTAATGCAGATACGGGACTTGCGAATAATAAGTCATGGATTATCGCGATTGTTACGCTGCTTGCAACGATATTATTCTCTGTCTATTTGCGTGGTGTTTTCAAGCAGCTTCCCATACTTTTCGGAATTCTAGTTGGATATGGTCTGAGCATAGCTTTGGGGGTCGTTGATTTTTCAGCCGTTACAAGTGGAGCCGTATTTGCAGTGCCCCACTTCACACTCCCTGCAATCAGTGGTTCAGCTGTGCTTGCGATTATGCCCATAGCGATTGCGACAATTCCGGAATCGACGGCGCATCTCTTCCAGCTGGATATATATGTAAATGAGCTTGCAGAGAAGAAAGGCAAGCCAAGATACAAGATCGCTGATAAGCTTGGCCTGAATCTGATCGGTGATGGAATCGGAGATATCGTTGCCTCTCTGTTCGGTGGGCCTGCGGGTACAAATTACGGTGAGAATCTCTCGACTATGGCAATAACGAAGAATTTCTCGGTTGTTATGCTTGGCGCGGCAGCGGTTATTACGATGATTATTTCGTTTTTCACGCCAGTAACGGATGCATTTAAGACCATTCCTGGACCTGTTATCAATGGCGCATGCATCTTCTTATTTGGCGTCATTGCAGCACAGGGTATCGCCATTATGATCAATCGTCGCGTAGATATGTTTGATGCGAAGAATCTTGCGGTTATTGCCGTTATTCTTGTTATTGGAATTGGCGGATCCTTCCAATTTCCCGACGGACAGATTCCGTTTATGGGAGCGAAGCTTCCAGCGATCGCGACGGCATCACTTGTCGGTATTACGTTAAATCTTGTCCTATCAATTGGGAAAATGATCAATGCTTCCAAGAAGACACCCTCTTCTGAAGAAGGCGGAAACGATATCGCCTGATGTAATTTCCCTTTTTCTCTCGTAAGTTAACGGCTGTTGCCTTTGTGACTTGAATAGTCATGGAAGCAGCAGCCATTTACTTTTCCTGACAAAAAAATAAATTTGTGCACTTTTCACAGGAGAAACCTCTTGTGTTTGAGCCGACTAACATATATGATTAGGATGAATTAGACGAGACTAACAAATGAGAAATGGTAGGGAGTATATATGACACTAAATGAACTTGAAGTCGGAGGCAGTGCGAAAATTATTAGAGTGAATGGAAGTGGCGCACTTCGCGATCGTCTTCTGGACATGGGACTGACACCGCGAACGAAGGTAATGATCCGCAAGATGGCTCCAATGGGTGATCCGATGGAGGTATCGCTCCGGAGCTATGCGCTCACGCTACGTGTTGATGATGCGAAGAATATCGAAGTTGAATGTGAGGACGAGAAATGATATTTGCACTCATTGGGAATCAGAATTCGGGCAAGACGACACTATTTAATCAGCTCACAGGGTCCAATCAACACGTAGGCAATTTCCCGGGCGTAACGGTTGACCGTAAGGAAGGTGCTGTCCGTGGTCACAAGGATGTAACGGTGGTTGATCTGCCAGGTATATATTCTCTATCACCCTATTCAACGGAAGAGGTACTGACGAGAGATTACATAATGAAAGAGCATCCGGATGGAATTATCAACATCGTTGATGCAAGTAATATTGAGCGGAATCTTTACTTAAGTCTTCAGCTAATTTCTCTTAATCTGCCGATTGTTATTGCTCTGAATATGATGGATGAAGTTCGCTCAAACGGAGGCTCTATTGATGTCAAACGAATGTCGCAAGAGCTTGGCGTTCCTGTGGTTCCGATATCTGCAAGTAAGAATGAAGGCGTTGATGAGCTTGCACACGTTGCAATCAAGATGGTTCAGACCAAGATGGTTCCGGCAGGGATTGATAATTGTACAGGTGCCGTTCACCGTACAATCCATGCGATTGCCCATATGATCGAGGATCACGCTCAGCGTATTTCGATTTCACCAAGATTTGCGGCAACCAAAATTGTTGAGGGAGACCCACTCATCATGAATCAATTGGAATTGTCGCAGAACGAGAAAGACGCAATTGAGCATTTGGTTGACGAATTGGAATCGGAGGTATGTACGGATCGCAAAGCTGCGACGGCAGATATGCGCTATACGTATATTGAGAAAGTGGTTGATGAGACGGTTACCCGTCCGGTCACAAATCGACAAAGAGACAGAAGTGTTCGGATTGACCGCCTGCTGACAAACAAATATCTGGCATTTCCGATATTTATCGCGCTAATGGGACTTGTCTTTTGGATCACATTTGGCCTTGTCGGTCAGTTTTTCCGAGATCAACTTGGCGATGCCATTGCGCTTCTTGGCGAATATACGCGAAGAGGTATGGAAGATATTGGGATGAACAAAGTGGTTATTTCAATGGTTGTGGATGGCATTTTTGCAGGTGTCGGAAGCGTACTGTCTTTTATTCCAACCATTGTGCTGCTTTTCTTTTTCTTATCAATAATGGAAGACAGCGGGTATATGGCCCGCGTCGCCTTCTTTATGGATCGACTTTTACGCAAAATCGGACTTTCAGGGAAGAGCTTCGTTCCTATGTTAATCGGGTTTGGTTGCACGGTTCCAGCGGTTATGTCGGCGCGAACCTTGTCTAGTGAGCGTGATCGGAAAATGACAATTTTTCTGGTCCCGTTTATGAGCTGTAGCGCAAAATTACCCATTTACGGAATTTTTGCGATGGCATTTTTCCCGAAACATGTGGCGCTTGTGATGATTTCGCTTTATCTTCTTGGCATGGTTTTCGCTGTACTGACAAGCCTGCTGATGAAGGCAAGTCTTTACAAAGGGAAACCAAATCCTTTTGTTATGGAGCTTCCTAATTACCGCTTTCCATCTCCGAAATCAGTAGTTTTACTTCTTTGGGACAAGACGAAAGATTTCTTAACGCGTGCGTTTACGATCATCTTTGTCGCCTCGCTATGTATTTGGTTCCTTCAAACATTCGATCTGCATCTGAATCTTGCTACTACCAGTAGCGATAGTATTCTTGCCCTGCTTGGCAAGCTGATCGCTCCGATTTTCGAGCCGATGGGTTTTGACGATTGGCGCATCTCGACTGCTCTTGTTACGGGATTCTCTGCAAAAGAAGCTGTTGTCAGCACGCTTGCCGTGTTGACTGGAGGCGATGCCGCGCTACTGCAAACAAAGCTTAGTCAGATGATTTCTCCAACGGCTGCGTACGCACTACTACTTTTCACCATGCTTTACACGCCTTGCGTTGCTGCGATAGCGGCGGTTGCAAGAGAGCTGAAAAGCCGCGCAATGGCAGTTGGAATGGTCGTCTATCAGACGGTTCTTGCATGGGGCGTTGCCGTCATTTTCTATCAGATTGCATCACGATTCTAGTGAAGGATTTATTGCATCCCTTCAGATGGATACGATCAACAGCATTTTGCGTATGATGTCTGAAATCCACAGATCAAGACAAAGAACCCATCAAGGATCAATGGGTTCAATCGTACGATCATTCATGGACCAAGGCAGAGAAAGGACCTCTGTGACAAATACCTTCGCAATTTCGGGATCGAATTGCGTGCCGGCGCAGCGAATCATTTCGCTTACGGCTTTGGCGTTACTGACGGGTACCCGATAGGCGCGATCTGATGTCATTGCGTCATAACTATCGACGACGCAGATAATTCGTGCAAAATAGGGGATATCTGTACCAGACAAGCCATTGGGGTAGCCCGTTCCGTCCCACCTTTCATGATGGGATAAAATGGCATCTGCAACCTCAGATGCTTCATATGAGGAACGGATAATTCTACAGCCTACTTCTGGGTGCTGACGGATTTTCTCTCGTGCTTTTTCGGAAAGACTTTCGTGATCGTTTAAGATTTTGCCGTCAATGGCGATCTTGCCGATATCATGCAGGAATCCGGCAAGGCTCAGCATGGATATTTCCGAATCAGGCACACCAAGAGCCATGCCGAGCTTCCGTGACAACTCTCCGACTCGTTTCGAATGTGCATCTTCAAGCGGACTTCGTTCATGAAGGGTGGTCATGATCATCTTGATCGTAGTATTTCTCATGCTCTTGCTTTCGGAGATTTTGCTCTGATACATATGATCCTCGGCGGCCTTAATGATCTCTTGAAGACTGACACCGCCTGAATGAAGCGTTGCCCGTCCAAAAGAAATGTCAGCTCCGATATGCCCAAGATGCTCATCCCGGCATCGAATTCGTGCGGCGGCTATTCGCTCGTCGGCTTCTTGGGTAGTGGTATTGGGCATCAAAATAATATACTCATCGCCGCCCCAGCGAGCGAGGGTATCCGATTCACGGAATATCTCCGTCAGGGCCTTCGCGCCCATCACAAGGAGTTCATCTCCGAACGGACGACCAAACGCATCGTTGACAAGCTTGAGTCCATTTACATCTCCCAAAACAATCGTAAGTGGCGTAATCGCATGAATATCAATCTTGCTGAGTTTATCTTCAAAAAATTGCCGATTATATAGACCGGTAAGTTGATCGTGAAGACTAATATATTGATTCTGTTCTTGGGCTCGCTTGAGTGGGGTGATGTTCAATGTAAAGCATGTCACACCAATCACCTTGCCGAAGCGATCCAATATGGGAGAGTAATTATTCTGCCAGAATACGACGGGCTGACGTTCTTCCTCATATTCAACGATGTCGTTATAATATTCTCCGGATATGGAGCGATCCAAGGTTGCCTTAAGTGCGGAAGCTCGCTCTGAATCGGAAATCAAATCCAATACATTTGAGCCAACTTCAATTTCTTTGCCCCAGAAGCGGAGCATGGAATACTTGTGCCGTGTGTTAAACGCAGTATAGCAGTAGCGGTTATCAACAGCGTAAATCATGATGTCAGGAGAACTCTCGAGAATGGCAGAAAACAGGGTGTTGGACTTCTCAAGCTCAATGTCACATTCCTGTATGTCATCTTGTGTAGTTGTCGCTTTATGCAGAAGTTTCGAAACAATTGCAAAAATGACAATGGCAGATACGAACACGAAAAATGCACCCTTCGTCTTGCTTAGCAGGGATCGAGTAGCTGATGATATGTCAAGAGCATCAATAACCGAGTCGCTTACGACAACCCAAAGGACACTAATCAAAAAGTAGGTGATTGTTATTTGCAGTGAGCGCAGATAATTCTGGTTTATGCGGGACAGCATCGATCGAATAGACAAGAAGGCTTTCTTCACGGGCTTATCCATATCTTCGTGATCCATCACAACACATCCCTCCGAACTGCTTTTTATTATCAAATTCTATTATATTTCATTTGACTTGTATTTTCAGCTATCTTCGGAAAAAAGGATGACCGTTGAATTAAGCAAAGATGTATGAGAAACTCTACATATATAAAATAACGGAGGGAACCATCATGAAGATAACTTTTGTAGGGGCAGCCCAGACTGTAACCGGCTCCTGTTTTCTCGTTGAGACGCAAAAAACATCTTTTCTTGTTGACTGCGGGCTCCATCAGGGAAGCGTTACAGAGACGGCACTGAACCGTCAGCCTTTTCCGTTTGAAATCGAAAAAATAGACTTCATGCTTCTGACGCACGCCCATATTGACCACAGCGGCAGAATTCCAAAGCTTTTTGTCGACGGCTTTGACAAAGATATTTACACGACAAAAGCGACAGCAGACCTTTGCAAAATCATGCTTCCTGATTCGGGACATATTCAAGAGATTGAACAAGAGTGGAAAAACAGGAAGGGGGGCCGTGCCGGCAAAGAAGAGACGCTACCGCTATATACAATGCAAAATGGAATCGATGCCTGTCGGCTTTTTCACGATGTTTTATATGATCAGGAATTTCACCCAGCCGAAGACATTCGCGTGGTTTTGCGTGATGCAGGTCACATACTCGGGTCCGCTATTCTTTAAATATGGGTCTAGGAGGCGAAGAAAAAAGGATGCGAAGAGACCAAAATTGTATTTTCTGGCGATCTTGGGAATAAGGGGATTCCGATTATGCGCGATCCGACGATCATTTCAGGGGCGGATTATCTTGTAATCGAATCGACATATGGGGACAGGCTTCATGAAGCAAATTCGGGAAAAGGTGAAAAAGT
>JBPOHB010000200.1:0-6040 GCA_052036055.1 Bacillota bacterium
ACTTAAGCGTTGCCGCCTTTCTAGCACGAGTGGCTTGCGACGCTTTCCGTTCGCGAGACAAATAAATCATAAAAACAAATAGATCATCTGTTGTGATTTTTCCTAGAAATTCAGCATCAATGTCAGAAATCGGCGTCTTGTTGAAGGGAATGTCATCTGCAACTTGCCCACGATCTCTTTTCATGAAACGCGCAAACATAACAAGGTCATAGCGATATTCTTTCATTGTAAGTGAAGATCGCTCTTTAACGGCTTGCATATAATTGACATACTGATCCAGTATTGGAAAAGTGTCATTGTTCTGAATCCCACTCGAACGATTGGTCATGTGATAACCGCCTGACAATTGTATTTTCCCTTTCATTTTATCACACATAAAAGAAGATGAATTTTTGCCAAGCGACCATTTTTTGTATTGCATCGTCATGCGAATTGTGATAATATACACCCAAGAAACACAAATGTCCGCGAGTGGCGGACACCGGGAGCGTAATTGGATTACTTTTCCGGATAGGAAGGAGTCTCGTTTTCATGGACAAGAAATTGCGGGTTGGTGTTATCGGTGGTACAGGGTATGTTGGTCAGCGCTTCATTTCGCTTCTTGAGAATCATCCTTGGTTCTCGTGTGTGGCGATTGCTGCTTCACCTCGGTCGGCCGGAAAACGCTATATAGATGCCGTGGGTGACAGGTGGAAAATTGACGAGAAAATGCCTGAGTATGTGAAAAACATGATCGTATTTGGCATTGATGAGATAGAAGCTCTGTGTGATCAGGTCGATTTTGTTTTCTGTGCGGTTGATATGAAGAAAGATGAGATTCGCGCTCTTGAAGAGAAGATTGCGAGACTTGAGATACCTGTGGTCTCCAATAATTCAGCTCATCGATTCACTCCAGATGTTCCCGTAATCATACCGGAAATTAACAGTGATCATGCCGCCATTATTGATGCACAGAAGAAGCGTCTTGGTACAAAACGTGGATTTATTACGGCAAAACCGAATTGCTCGATTCAAAGCTATGTTCCGGCATTGACTCCTCTTATCGATTTTGGTATTGAGAAGATTAGCGTCTGCACATATCAAGCCATCTCTGGTGCCGGGAAGACATTTGAGGACTGGCCGGAAATGGTTGGCAACATGATCCCGTATATTGGCGGAGAAGAAGAGAAGAGTGAGAAAGAACCACTCAAGATCTGGGGACATATGGAAGGGGACGAGATTGTATTAGCTTCATCGCCCGTCATTTCTGCTCAATGCTATCGTGTAGCTGTGCAGGAAGGCCACACGGCTGCTGTATCCGTATCTTTCCGTAACAAACCATCGCGTGAGACCATACTATCTCGTTTTGCTTCCTATGTTGGAAGAGCCAGAGAGCTTGATCTCCCGAGTGCTCCTAATCCTTTTCTTAAATATCTTGATGAGGACAATCGGCCGCAACCAGCACTTGATGCAGGATTTGAAAAGGGAATGGGTGTTACGATTGGCAGGTTACGTGAAGATTCGATTTTTGATTACAAATTCACCTGTTTGTCACATAACACGTTGCGTGGTGCTGCAGGCGGTGCGATTTTGACTGCCGAGCTCCTAACAAAGCTATCCTATATTTCGGCAAAATGATTGAAAAGGGTTATCATGAAGCCTTCTGCAAAGAATGTCGTCTTTGCAGAAGGTTTTTCCCATCTGATGAGAATAGTTAAAACATCTTGGGTACATGATTTGAAAACGTATATTTTGCAGAAGCACAAATTCCTACTTGACGGACGTAAGACTTATGTATATAATCCTACTTGCGCTTCAATTGTAGGCGAAAGATTATTGTATCTTTCTGATCTTGATGAGCATGGGCCTTTAGCTCAGTTGGTTAGAGCAACCGGCTCATAACCGGTCGGTCCCGGGTTCGAGTCCCTGAAGGCCCACCACATGCATACTTCTACATTATATATATATGGGAGGATTCCCGAGCGGCCAAAGGGAACAGACTGTAAATCTGTCGTCAGTGACTTCGGTGGTTCGAATCCACCTCCTCCCACCAGAAACAGAGTCAATGCTAATTGGATGTATGTCCGAAAGCATTGGCTCTGTTTTTTTGCGTGGAAGCAGGATCGTTTACGTAGTAAGTCACGATCGTACGTAAACCATTCAACAGACTATTTTGCATAACAAGCAACATGTTCTTAGAAGCTATCAAGCATATATGACGTATAGCACAAAGAGAAATAGAATTATTCAATAATTTGTATATGGCGCGTTCATTTTTATTTTTGTACAATTGACATAAATATCATAGACATTTAACTTATACAACCTGCCACAAGTACGATCTCGGCTGTGCTATCATGAATCTGGTAGCACAGCTGAGATCTCCACATAATTCATTCGTATATCTGGAGGATTCAAACGATGCGTGAGTCGGATAAGCGTAGATTCGTGTCAATTATTAAGAGAAGCCTGTGTTTTATGCTATGTCTTTTTCTGTTTCCCATTATTGCCTGTGATTCGAAGAAGTCATCAAGTAAGTCTCAGACCTTCTCGGTGTCGGATTATACCTCTGAGACATATCCGGAAGAGCAGGCATACTTTGCACCAACAGAGTTATCGTATTCCTCCTTTTCTGAGGATCAGACGGTTAACGCACTTGCGATGACCGTCTGTGGCGATACGTTGGCGGTTCTAGCCAGAAGCAATGCATCGGATGGGATGCATTTTGAAACACAGATGTGTTTCTTTGACCAGACGGGAACGGAGATCGGAAGCTTTTGTTTCGAAACGATGCTGAAACAACAAGATGTTACGGTTTCCTATATTGCAGGGACAAAAAATAGAATTACGGCGTTCGTTACGTTTCTCGATGAGAATTCGCTGACGATTACCAAAGAACTCTGTTTCTTTGACTTATCTGGTAATGAGCTTCGTGATGCATATCCGCTATCTTCTTCAGACGAGACCTTTTCTCCGACAGGGCTGAAGGTTCTTGCAAGCGGGGAGACAGTTGTAGAAGGGGTCAATTCAGAAGGAAATGTATTTTATGTCTATGGCACGGATATGTGTCTTCTATATATCATTTCTGGCGATCAGCTGACGGGAGAAATGCTTGAATCCGATGAAAACCTATATGTTATGGGTCAAGAGTCAAGTAAAGGCGTACAGAAGACCTATCTTTATCGCGTCAACATGGAGACAGGGGTATTATCTGAAGCACTGGATGTAACCGAATTACTCGGTACAGGACTCAGATTCAGCAATTCGGGAAACCTGTATCTAGAAGATACGACAAGCCTATATTCAATTGGGCTGAGCAGTACGACCATTACGACACTTCTTGATTGGTCGGATCTGGACATCAACCGATCGGAATACTCCTATGTATCACCAATATGTGTTCTATCCGATGATGTGGTCTGCATTTTGGGAACATCTGATTATGTTTCGAAAGTGGTTATGCTGATCAGACAGGATCAAAATCCGAACCTAGGAAAAGAGACAATCGTGCTAAGTGGACTCGATATTTCGGCCACAACGAGTTTGCTCGAAACTGTGGATGCATTTAACAAGTCAAGTGATGATTATAGAGTTGAAATCGTAGACTATATGCAACCAGGCGAAGATGACTATGAAGCTGCTTGCCAACAGATGTATCTGGATGTATACACGGGGAATGGCCCTGACATAATTTATGGCAAATATAGCTTATATATTAAGATGAATTCCTTTGCAAGTTATGAGGCGAATGATCTGCTACTCGATATGTACCCGCTGATGGAATCTGATCCTGATTTTGATATTGATGACTACCTGCCTAATGTGATTGAGGCATGTACCGTAGACGGAGAATTGTGCAAGATTCCTATTCACTTTGGACTCTATGGAATTATCGCTGACTCTTCGCTTACTAACGGGATAACTGGCTGGACGCCCACAGAATTTGATCAGATTGCCGCGACACTTCCAAATGATATGCAAATGATTGCATATCAAACGCAGCTTGATTTGCTAAAGACAACACTTGCCGGAACCATGAATGACTATATTGATGAAGATACGGGTGAAGTGAGTTTCAACACCGATGAATTCTATGACATACTGGAACTTGCAAAGACGTATGGAGTGTCAGAAGCTCTATTTGAGAATACTGATATTAGCCAAACTGCTTGCGTGCCGTACGGTCCAATAATTGGTACATTTGATTTTTCGGATTCATACTTAACGAAATTCGAAGAGACACCAGACATAATCGGATATCCATCAGCAGAGAAGATGAGCTCGTACATCTATCCGGAAGAAGAGGTAGCGATCTCCTCCTGGAGTGATTGCCCAGAAGGCGCATGGGCATTTGTTAAGTACTTACTATCGGAAGAATACCAGACAGAGTATTCATATGACTATACGCAAGCATATGCTACACAGGAAGGATCTGGCTTCCCGATTCGCACAGATTCTTTGCAAGCCAGTATTGATCTTGCCATGGATCCTCCTGATATAGAAGTGGAATCAGATGATATGCCACCTGTTGAAGTGATTTTTACACAAGAGCAGGCAGATGCGTGTTTATCTACAATATATCAGTCTGACACGCTCTATTATCTGGATCTAGATATCTATGCGATTATTGAAGAAGAGGTACAGGCATTTTTTCAGGATCAGAAATCCGTGGAGGATGTTTCGGCGCTCATCCAAGATCGGGTACAGACGCTTATGAACGAACGTGGATAGAGCATGGCAGGGAATGTATAGTGAGGCCCGGCTACATTCTTGAAGATCGAGTATAAGTAGAAGAGACTGTCACTTTCTGTGATCACGAAAATCACGAAGTAACAGTCTCTTCTCATGTGTGTGGTGGGGCTGATGGGACTTGAACCCATACAATCTCACAATTGGCAGATTTTGAGTCTGCTGCGTCTGCCGATTCCGCCACAGCCCCGGAAATATTGTTCTCAAGAATTTTAACACAGCATCTTGAAAAGTGTCAACGAATAGTTTATCCTTTTAGGAAAGAAACCTTTTAAGCTGTATCCCGTGAGATCAGGAAGGGTGATATATGAAGACCGTTTGGATTCGCAAGCGGATTATTCACATGTTTACCAGCCTTCTGATTCTCGTAAGAGTACAGAAGGCATTTTTGTGTGATTCTGGTTGAGGGAATAGAAGGAGAAGTAAGATGGCAGAGATTTTCGAGAAGTCAGTTCTGATGGACGATGCAGCTGTACAGCGTGCGCTGACCCGCATCTCGCATGAGATTGTTGAAAAGAATAAAGGTCTTACAAATCTTGTTTTGATTGGAATTCAACGTAGAGGGGTACCGATGGCATATCGGATCGCGAAGAATCTTGAGCGTATCGAGGGGATGATGCCGGATGTTGGTATTCTGGACATCACGTTTTATCGTGATGATCTATCCAAGCTTAACGCTCATCCGGTGGTAAATGGGACTGCCATTCCATTTAATATAAGCGATAAGACGGTGGTCCTGATTGATGATGTGCTTTTTACCGGGCGGACGGTCCGCTCCGCCATTGAAGCAATCTTTGACATGGGAAGACCTGCGGCGATACAGCTGGCTATTATGATTGATCGGGGTCATCGACAACTTCCGTTTCGTGCAGATTATGTCGGTAAGAATGTTCCCACTTCTACAACGGAATCGATTCATGTTGAACTAACCGAAATTGATGGGAGAGATCAAGTTGTATTATGTGATGAGGTGAGAGTATGACGTTAGTTGACAAGGATCTGCTGGGAATGAAAGAACTGTCTGCAGACGAGATAGCTGAAATTCTTAAGACGGCACAAGTGATGAAAATGGTTATGCAATCGGGTAACAAGAAGACGTCTCATCTGCAGGGGAAATCTGTCGTCACGCTCTTCTATGAGAACAGTACGCGGACGAGATTATCCTTTGAAATGGCATCCAAGTTTATGGGTGCATCAAGTGCAAATGTATCTTCTTCGGGTAGTAGTGTTAATAAAGGCGAGTCGCTTCTCGATACGGCTCTCACGATTGATATGATGGCAACGGACATCATTATTATGAGGCACAGTCAGT
>JBPOHB010000125.1:0-3767 GCA_052036055.1 Bacillota bacterium
ACACTTGCTGCCGTCCCTGCTGCAAAAAAGTCCCACGGCGGTAATGGTTCGCCTCTAAATTGCAGTTTGAAGTAATTCGCGATTGCAAAAACAAAAACGATCGTATTCGAGAATACTAAGCTGATGCGAAGTCGGTTGAAAACGAACATGGATACCATATAGAGTAGAATATAGAAAATAAAATTCAGCGCAAAAACCTCTCGGGTCTTGTCATATGCCGAGTATCCGTTAAGTGATTCGACAATCGCAAACATGGCGCCAGCGGATATAATCAGTGTTGGGACAGTCTGAAGCCATCTGCGTTTCTGAGGAAGCCGCACATCGAATAAGAGCAAAAAGGAAATGAAAAAGATCATAAGTAGGCAAAGCGCGACATTACCCGTATTCATATCTGAATAACCAAATTGTGCACAAGTCTGATACGCTCCGGAACTTCCATTGAAAGTCAAGATCGTCTCTTCTTGATCCGTTGTCTTTGTCACCCAAGCAATGGGCGCAGGAGAGAATCCGAAATTCTGTGCCTGAAGCGAAAACGTATATGTCTTGCCGGATGAAAGCTCATTCGAAATCGTAAAGCGATAATACTGATCGTCCTTAATCTTCTCAGCAGCAACGGTCTTCGTACAAAGCGTATTTCCTGAACTATCCTTAAGCGTAAAAACGATCGACCCGCTAGATACTAGCGTGCTCATCGGATACGTCGCGAATTTCACTTCAATATATTCCAAATGGTCATTTGCCGGAATAAAACTCTGACAATAATCTTCCGCGTCTGTAATTTCTCCGGAAGAGCGCGCTTCTTCACCAACGCACGATGTTGCCGTCACTTTTGAAAACAACGGCAAATTGACACAAAAGGTGACCAGCAATACAAGCGTGATGATTAAGGCAAGAAGCTGCCTAACTTTACTTTTACACAGTTTTATCACAATTTATACCTCGATTTAATAGGACACCTTACATTATACAAGCGATTTGCGAATCCACAAGTCAACAAGAAGTAGTGAGATTCACGATTTTTCACACAGAATTTCAAGAAAACGTGTGAAATTAAGCGATAGATTTCGTGCAAATCATAATTTCCTCACCCGAACACAAGCAAAATCTTCGCAGAATCTGAGCGAATACATGATACCTGCTCATTTTCTGCTACAATGATGTCAGCAGACGATTGGGAATAGCATAATAATGATATTTTTATGCCGAATGGTTGTATTTTCGAGGTGTTTCATGAAAGATGATAATATTTTCACGCAAGAAAGCACAGATGACGAGTTCGATACATTTCTAAGAAGCTATCGCAAAAACAAAAATAAACCCGTCCGTGTTCTGCTGGCATTATACAAAGGTAATATGCGCAAAATTCTTGCGTCTTGCTTCTTTTTCATCATCAAGGCATCCCCTGTCTGGGTCATCCCCATTGTAACGGCAAATATTGTCGATATTGCGACAAAGCAAAAAGGTGCCTCTCTTCATGCACTTTGGCTCAATATAGCCATTGCCGTCATCTTTATTCTGCTGAATCTTCCAACACACATGCTTTTCGTCCGCAATTACAGCATCGCCATAAGGAACGTTGAAGCAAGTCTGCGCAGCACCCTGATACGACGGTTACAGCAGCTTTCCATTTCTTTTCATAAAGAATTCAAATCAGGGCGAATGCAATCGAAAGTGATTCGTGATGTAGAGAATATTGAGTTTTTATCTCAACAGATCATGAATTCCATTCTCTCTGTGCTCGTTAGCACCATTGTCGTTTTAAGCATCGTCATTAGCAAAAGCTTGTTAATGACCTCGTTTTTTCTCGTCGCGATACCAACAGCACTGCTTCTTGTCTCGCTTTTCCGTAAGAATATGCGCACAAAAAACAACGAGTTTCGTACGGAAATCGAAGAGACCTCTGCTCGGGTCGCTGAAATGGTGGAAATGATTCCGGTAACAAAAGCCCATGGGCTTGAGGATATCGAAATTGAAAAAATGGATACACAGCTAACCACCGTTCGCACGAAAGGCTATCTCCTTGATATGGTCACTGCACTTTTTGGCGCCTCGGCATGGGTTACCATGCAGCTTTTCCAGATTGCTTGTCTTGGATTTACCGGCTTTCTCGCATATAAAGGGAGAATCAGCACCGGCGATGTCGTATTATATCAAGCCTATTTCTCGCAACTATTGAATCAGATCGCGAATATCCTGAACATCTACCCCAACATTGCCAAAGGAATCGAATCCATTCATTCCGTTGGGGAAATTCTCCTGTCAGAAGATATTGAAGACAATACGGGAAAGACTCGTCTTCCGGACTTAATCGGCGAGTACGGTTTCACAGACGTGACTTTCTGCTATCCTGACGGACAGACGCCCGTTCTCCATGATTTTTCGCTTCATGTCCGCCCCGGCGAGTGTATTGCGCTCGTAGGCGAGTCCGGCGCAGGCAAGACAACCATTCTCAATATGCTGATCGGGTTTGGACTCCCGAATAGTGGATCTCTCACGGTTGATGGCTACGACATCTCTGCAATCGACCTGAAGGCATATCGGCAGCAAATTGCTGTCGTGCCGCAAAATACCATTCTCTTTTCCGGAAGCATTCGCGACAATATCGCCTATGGCCTTTTGTCTGTCACGCCAGAGCAGCTGACAGAAGCCGTTGTTTCCGCGAATCTGCAAAGTATGATTGATGCTTTGCCAAACGGACTCGATACGCAGATCGGTGAACATGGCGGCAAAATATCCGGAGGGCAGCGACAAAGAATTGCTATTGCACGCGCACTCATCCGCAATCCACGTATGATTATTCTTGATGAGGCAACCTCTGCACTTGATGCGCATTCAGAACGAGAAGTTCAGCTTGCCATGCATAATCTGATCAAAGGAAGAACGACATTCATTTCCGCTCATCGTCTGTCCACCATCCGAGATGCGGATCGAATCCTCCTCATTCATGATGGAAGAGTCGTTGAATCGGGTACTTTTGACGAGCTGATCGCTCAGAAAGGAGAATTCTATCAGATGAATGTGCTACAGACGAACACCGTCTCCCTAACGGTATAGGATTGCTTGTTACAGAAGGATTTTGTCGATCACAACAGAAAGAATAACCGTAAACACGCCGGATAGGCCGATTGCAACACCGCTCATGGCCCCTTCCGTCTCGCCGATTTCGAGTGCCTTTGCTGTTCCAGCCGCGTGACTAGCCGTCCCGATTGCAACCCCGGCAGCAATCGGATTTTGTAGTTTGAGTAGGCGAATCAGAAACGGAGCAAGGGACGCTCCCAGAATGCCTGTCATCACAACCGCTGCGACGGAGATGGAAGAATTGCCCCCGATACTATCCGAAATGCCAATGGCAAAAGGCGTCGTGACTGATTTGGGTATCAGTGAACGGGTTAGGATGGAATCCATATGAAAGATCTGGCAAAGGACAAGCACGGTAGATACGGATACGACGGACCCCACGAGTGTGCCTGCAAGTACGGGAATAAGATACTTCTTTAGGATAGAAAGTCGAGTATAGATGGAAAGCGCTAGGACAGCCGTCGCGGGCCCTAGGAAAACAGCAATCATATTGCCGCCTATTTGGTAGCTTGTAAGCGGAATCTTTGTCAGTACAAGAAATAAGATGCAAAGGAGAACCGAAATCAGCAGCGGATTAAAAAGAGACAATTTCGTCTTCCGATACAGCCACACACCGAATTCATACGTCAGAACGGTAAGAAAAATGCCGAAAAACGGAGAAGAAAATGCCTCACTCATGACAGTTCCCT
>JBPOHB010000112.1:0-1601 GCA_052036055.1 Bacillota bacterium
TCCAGAGGTCAGCTCGTGTTCCTGCAGGTACAGGATTATCCGATAGACCCACACAAAAATACGGCGTATGGCACTGATTCTCTAACAGAATACGGGCAATTTGGGTTCCAACGCCCCCCATAACAACACCATCTTCACAGCAAATTGACATTTTTGCATGCGATGTTTCCTCCAGAATGTAGCCTGCATGAAGTGGCTTAACTTGACGAAGATCAATTACCTTGCAAGTAATACCAAGGTTTCCAAGTTTATCTGATGCCAAACATGCCTCTGCCGCCATATAACCGACTGAGAAAATTACGACATCCTCTCCACTGCGCAGTTCTTGTGGAAATGTTATATCCGATACATCTTTTGTAACATCAATATGCCTTTCAGCCGCACGAGGATATCTGATTGCAATGGGTCCTTTCGCATCAAATACAGCATATTCAAGCATCCTAACCATTTCTTTGTAATCTCGAGGTGCCAGGATGCAGATATTTGGCATGGGAATCAACATGGCCATATCATATATCCCTTGATGCGTCTCTCCATCGGCACCAACGATACCAGCACGATCAATCGCCAAGACTACATGTAAGTTTTGCAGACATATATCGTGAAGAATTTGGTCATATCCACGCTGAATGAATGTTGAATATAATGAAACGACAGGGATAATTTCATTTGCCGCCAGTCCTGCAGACATCGTTAGTGCATGTTCTTCCGCAATGCCAACGTCAAAAAAACGATTCTTGAATTCATCAGCAAAACCATCCAGACCGGAACTAGAGCGCATCGCGGCGCAAACCGAGACAACCTTCTCGTTTCTCCGACCGATTTCTTGGAGAGCACTTCCAAAGGTCGTCGTAAATGAATGAATTTGGCATTCGGCGCAGCCTTCTTCTATATCAAAGGGCGCAACGCCATGATACTGAGATGGTTTGGCTTCAGCATACTCATATCCTTTACCTTTCTGCGTACACACATGTAGTAAAACGGGACCCTTTATCCGCTTAATCATGTCCAAGTAATTCATAAGGGCAGAAATATTATGGCCATCTACGGGTCCATAATAGTGAAAGCCTAAATCTTCAAAAATAACAGGATGGTTTCTTCGAATAACTTGACGAATGGAGGCTTTCATCACCGAGATCATACGAAAAAGAGGACGGCCAATCAAAGGAATTCTACGTATGACCTCTTTTGCTTTGGTCTTAATTTTGATGTATTTGATAGAAGAACGAAGATTCGCAAGATGTCTGGAAAGAGCACCCACATTCTTGTCAATTGACATCTGATTATCGTTCAAAATTATGATCAGATTCTCGTCATATTGACCTGCATCATTTAGCGCCTCATATGCCATTCCGCCAGTAAGTGCGCCATCTCCAATAACGGCAATCACGCGACCCTTCTCACCAGAGATTCGTTTTGCACGCAAAAGACCCAGTGCGCCCGAAATCGATGTGCTGCTATGCCCGGTATCAAAAAAATCGAAAGGACTTTCCGCTCTTCTGGGGAATCCAGACATGCCATTATACATGCGAAGAGTTGAGAACATATCTTTTCGGCCGGTTAATAGTTTATATGAATAACTTTGATGTCCAACATCCCAA
>JBPOHB010000013.1:0-15703 GCA_052036055.1 Bacillota bacterium
TATAGGACATAGTCTGCCTCGCGTGCGATTGAACTACCAACGACATTTACTATTGAGATTATCTTCGCTCCCCGTCTTTTCGCTTCGCGCATTGCGGCGAGGGTATCAAGGGTCTCGCCTGACTGACTAATAATGATTACGATTGATTTGTCCGTAATAATTGGATTGCGGTATCGAAACTCCGATGCTACGTCAACATTTACGGGAACCCTGCATAGTTTTTCGATTACATATTTCCCAACACAACCCGCATGATAGGCCGTGCCGCAGGCGACAAATGTAATGTTTCTTGCAGATAGCAGATCCTCCTGTGTTAAGGGGAAATCATCAAGGACAATTCTCCCGTTGCGAATGCGCGAAGAAACGGTCTCTCGTACTGCTTTTGGCTCTTCAAACATCTCCTTCATCATGAAATGCTCATATCCGCCTTTTTCTGCTGCCTCAGCGTCCCAGTCAATATGAATTGGGTCTCTGGAAATTGACTCGCCATGAAGGTCAAAGAGAGAAATAGAAGCCTTATCAATAATGGCAATTTCGTTGTCCTCAACAATCAGTACTTCTCGCGTGTAATTCAGAAGGGCCGGAATATCAGATGCTACGAAATTCTCGCCGACCCCAAGGCCGACGACAAGCGGGCTATCTTTTCTGGCGGCAATAATCGTATCGGGGCAATCTGCACACAAAACACAGAGTGCATACGAGCCATCTACCTCAAAGAGTGCCGCCTGTACGGCAGCGAAAATGTCGTCGTTTCCACTTAATATGTAGTGATATTCAATCAGGTGCGCCAGCACTTCTGTGTCAGTCTGAGATGAAAATGTATAGCCTTTGTTTGTCAGAAATTGGCGAAGTTCAATGTAGTTTTCTATAATACCGTTATGAATCAAGCTAATTCGACCGTTTGCAGAAAGATGAGGATGTGAATTCTCGTCGCTTGGTGCACCGTGCGTCGCCCAACGAGTATGTCCCAGTCCAATATGAATGTGAGAAGATACTTCTTCCTCTCCCATGGACAGCAGATTATCTTGCATCAATTGATTCTCGAGAATGGCAATTCTCCCCTTCTTCTTGATAACGTGTAGCGCATTACTCTGCAAAAACGCAACACCAGAAGAATCATATCCACGATACTCAAGTTTTTTAAGTCCTTGCATGAGAACAGGCAAAGCCTCACGATATCCTACATATCCAACAATTCCACACATAGCAGCCTCCTACGAAAAATATTATGTCCGGTATCTGCTTTCAAGAAGAGACACCATTTCTTCAGCCATCTTGGTAATCTGTTCTGTGTTCTCTCCCTCGATCATAACGCGAATCAAAGGTTCTGTCCCTGAAGCTCGAACAAGGATTCGCCCACGATCACGTAGTGTTTTCTCGTGCTCTTGAATCAACCGGCACAAATCCTGGTCGGAAAGTGCCAAGCTCTTCTTGTCTTCAGGAATTCGAGCCGGTAGTAGTACCTGCGGAAGAATATTGACTATACGCGCAATTTCAGACATTTTCTTGCGTTTTCTGACCAGAACACGCAAAAGCGCAAGCGCGGTAAGGATCCCATCACCAGTAGTCGAGTGATCAAGCAAAATCACATGTCCTGATTGCTCTCCGCCCAGATTATACCCATCAGAAAGCATCTTCTCAAGGACATAGCGATCGCCCACCTTCGTCTTCTCCAGAACAATCCGATTATCCTTTGCCATAATATCCAGACCAAGATTGCTCATAACGGTAACAACAATCGTATCTCTCTTTAGCTCTTTCCGGGTCATCATATCCTCTGCAATGATTGCCAGTATGATGTCTCCATTCATTAGCTGTCCATTTTCATCAACAGCAAGCAAGCGGTCGGCATCACCATCAAAAGCAAGTCCGAGATCGCAGTGAAATTCCTTAACAAACTTGGCGACGTGGTGGATATGAGTTGATCCGCAGCCATCATTTATATTGATTCCGTCAGGCTGATTCGAAACCATGTTGACTGTAGCCCCTAGATCGGAAAAAAGACTCTCGGCAATATGACTTGCAGCACCATTTGCGCAGTCAATCGCAATGGAGAGTCCTGTCAAGTCGACACTCATACTTCTTTTGATGTGCTCAACATATTCTCTGGTGGCCTGCGTGCAGTCTATCTTGTGTCCGACAGCATCACCGATTGGACGAGTAACCGTATTCTCGTCATAATTTTGAACCAACAATTCGATTTCATCTTCCGTCTTAACCGGAAGCTTAAACCCGTCACCCGAGAAGAACTTGATGCCGTTAAATTCATAGGAATTATGCGAAGCGGATATCATGACACCCGCATCACAATGATAGAATTTCGTCAAATATGCTACTGCAGGAGTCGGTATTACTCCACAAACAATGACGTCAGCCCCTGCTGAACAGATCCCGGAAGTAAGTGCCGCTTCCAGCATCGGGCAGGATATCCGCGTGTCAGATCCAACGAGTATTTTGGGTTTGTGCTTGGTCTCACCCGCGAGTACTACTGCACCTGCAAATCCCAATTTGTAAGATAGATCAGGCGTCAGTTCTCGGTTTGCGACACCCCTGACACCATCTGTTCCAAATAGTCGTTTCATTTTATTCTCCTTAAGTAAGACGTTATATCACGATCATGTATCTGACAAAATCTCATAGATATTGACCGTTACCGTTTCTGGATCTTGACTCTTCACACGAAAATATACGGATTGATCAGAGGAAATCTCGACTGGTAATTCGACAACACCTGGCTTCGCAATCTCGGAATAATCGATTGTTGCCGATAAATCCTCTTCAGACAGATCCTCCAGGGTATTTTTCCTGCCGACTATGTCCACGTCAACGTAAACAACGGGAGAATAGTCCGCTAGTCCCTGATTCGTAAGTACATCTTCATTTTCCACCTGTACGAGAATTGTCATGGTCTTCGTAGATATGGGGTTCGTCGAAATCTGAATATACATCCAAAGGCAGACAGACGCAAGAAATGATATAAGAAGCATCATGGCCTGCCCAAATCGGCTATACCTTACCGCTTTTTTACTGAAAATACTCCCCTGTTGTTTGCTCATCTCTTTTTTGATAGACCGAGGCACTTCACAGGCGGCAGGCACGGCAAGACGGGTTTCTCCCATCTCATCGGGTTGATCTTCGTCCGCTGACATAACCATATCCGATGCAGAAAGTTCCACATGCACGGAGGAAGCAGAGGGTTTTCTTCTATGCAATTTCATTTTTGACACAAATTTGCCGTGTGTACCGGAAATATCAAGCAGGTCAAATAGATTATTCCGAAGATCTTCAGCGCTCTCCATCGGATACAGACAGCCGCTAAGTGCAACGGAAATACTCCCTCTCTCTTCTGATACCACAACTGCGACGGCATCACCCAACTCGCTGGCTCCAATGGCGGCTCGGTGCCTGGTACCAAGATTCTCGCTTACATGATAATTATCTGCAAGAGGAATATGGCATCTCGCCGCGACAATACGACTGTTCCGAATAAGTATGGCACCATCGTGGAGCGGAGAACCCTTGAAAAAGATCGATTGCAGCATACTTTCTGAAACATCCGAATCAAGTTTCACCGCATTTTCCTGTTCAATCAGTTCGCCCAATTTGGATTTTCGCTCTATAATAATAAGCGCGCCTGTGTATTCCTTAGCCATCTTTTCACATGCCAGAACAAGGGCGTCCACGCTCTGCATCTTCTTGTGAAACGAGTCAGGATATTCCGATGTGAACGCACCGGTAAGCGAAGAAAACGACTTAAGTCCAACGGTCTCAAGAGCACGCCGGAGTTCAGGTTGAAAAATAATAACGGAAGCGAGAGCAACAATATAGAGAACCTTATTAAATAGGAATCCAACCATCTGTAATCCAAGCAGGCTACAAGCAAATGTGAAGACAACGATCAGAATAACCCCCTTAAGGAGTTGCCATGCACGCGTTTCCCGCAAGAGCCTAAGCACACTATATAAAACGAAAGTAATCAGCAAAATATCGGCGATATAGCGCACAATATCCAGAGGGCCACCGAAAAAGAGGACAGAACTCGTAAAACCCGTGAGAATTTCACGAATAAAATCAACTACTGCACTGAAAGATCCCTTATCCAAAGCTACACCTCAAGTAATTTGATCTTTTCATTATAACATAATCACTCTGTTATCGCTCCTCGCGAAAATAAGGTATTCCCATCGATCCCGGCCCATTCCATGCATTCTTTTTCGCACCCGTTATAATCAGGACGAGTATCGTCACGACATAAGGGAACATGCCCATAACATACTGATTGAAGAATGCAAACTGTGAAAAAAGCTCGCTCTGTTGCAACGTGAAGCCAATGTAGGATAAGGCGCCAAACACGAACGAACCTAGAATTGCTTTGATTGGGTCCCATCGCACAAAAATGACGAGCGAGACCACAATCCACCCCGTACCATTTACAATATCTGACGTCCAGCTTCTATGGATACAGCTCGGAATATAGTAACCCGCCAGTCCACATAACGCTCCGCCGATAAGAATATATATGTACGTCACGCGAAGGACTGATACCCCTGATGCTTCTGCAGCTGCGGGGTTCTCACCTGTCAAGCGAAGATTGAGTCCGGGCTTGGTTTTCCGAAGAAACAAATAGATAATAATTGCCAATAGTATGGAGCCGTACACAAAAACATCATGGGATAGCAAAGCCTGATTAATCGAATCGACAAGCACGCCATGCGATCCAGACAATTCAAATGGATGGTAAGAAAAGAAATCTCCAATTCGCTCTGGATTTGCTGCGTTCTCAACTCTCTTCCCGAGCGTATTTGCAAAACCGACTCCAAATATCGTAAGTGCAAGGCCGGAAACCGTCTGATTTGTCCGAAGAGTAACAGTCAGTACCGCGTATATCAGTGCCCCCAACATGGCGCCGATACATGCGATCAACATCGCAAGAAACGGATTGTTAGTCTCGACAGCAGCAACGTATCCGAAAGCGCCGCCCATCATCATCATTCCCTCAACACCCAGATTAAGGTTTCCTGCTCTTTCCGTCATAATCTCGCCTAAGGTCCCCAGAAGTAAAGGAACCGTATAGGGAATAACCGAAGATACAAAAGAAACCGATGTACTTACATCAAGACTCATTTCTCACCCTCCTGCTCTGAAGACTCCTCGCGGCTATTCGGATGGTTCCAGTCATCAGAGATAAATTTCTCGCCGTCTTCTGACGATATGACTTCCTTCCGACGGAAAAAATGCGCGGCCTTCCCAGAGAAAACGATACGGTATTTCAGGAAAAACTCGCCTCCAATAACCGAGAACAGTAACAATCCCTGCATGACACTCCCGACGGAAGATGGGACGCCAGGATACATCTGAATGGCTGTTGCACCCGTCTTTAATGCGCCAAAAAGGATCGCAACCACGATGATTATCGGGGCCGATAAATTTGAGAGCCACGCAATGACGATTGCCGTAAATCCAGCTCCACCCGTAATGCCATCTGCCAGGGCAAATGCCGAACCATTCAGTTGAACGGCACCGGCAAGTCCGACAATACCACCTGATAGTAAAATGCCGAGAAGCATAATCCACTTAACATTCATACCGGCATAGTTTGCTGTAGGCTCGCTCTCACCAACAACACGGATTTCATATCCGAACTTCGTCTTGTTGATCATAAGATACAGTGCCCCTGCCAGTGCGAGTGCAATAAGAAAACCAATCTGAATGCCAAAAAGTTTCGGAAGATGCGCCTGGGCCTCGATTGCCTTAATACCGGAAAATCCATGTTTCGCGGGGTCTTTCCAGACATCATTATAGAGATAATTGACTAGACAGATGGCAATGTAATTCATCATAAGTGTAAATAGGGTCTCATTTGAATGGAAATAAACCCGAAAAATCCCAGGGATAATGCCCCATATTGCCCCGCCAACCATGCCCGCAAGGAGCATAAGCGGAATAAGTATATAACCAGATGTGTCATCAGGCATTTGAAGGGATACAAATGTCGCCGCAATTGCGCCGAAAATCATCTGGCCCTCGCCGCCGATATTCCAAAACCGCATGCGGAATGCTACGGATAAGCCAAGTGCCGTAATCGCCAGGGGTATCGCAAAACTAATCGTATTTTGTATGAGTATCTCAGATCCAAATGCGCCTGCAAACATAAACCGAAACGTATCAATAACCGGGAATCCCAGTGCCGCAATTACGATGCCCGATAGAACGAACCCAAATAGAATGGCGCAAATACGAAATATTACTGCCTTCCATCGTGGGAGATTGTCATTTTTAACGATTCTAAACATGCATGGCCTCCCCCGCATTCTCACATAGCTTCGTACCTGACATCATCTGTCCAAGCTCCTCTTTTGTCGTACTTCTCGCGTCGACAATTCCTGTAATTTCTCCGGCACACAAAACCATTATTCTGTCGCATAACTCCATAAGTACATCCAGATCTTCGCCGATATATAAAATGGCAACGCCTTTTTCTTTCTGTTCATTCAATAGATCATAGATTGTATATGAAGAGTGAATATCAAGACCTCGAACGGCATATGCAGTAATCAGAAGCTTCGGATTTAGCCTGATCTCTCTGCCGAGTATGACCTTTTGAATATTCCCGCCGGATAGTTTCCTAACAGGATGAAAAATACTAGGCGTATTGATCTCCAGATCCTTCACAATCTGTCTTGCCTTTTCTCTTACCGATGCAGATTTAAGTACGATCCCTGGTTGAAAAGCATAATCCTTCAACAAAACGTTATCGGCTATGTCCATTGATGCTACAAGGCCCATACCTAATCGATCTTCCGGAATAAAACTCATCGAAACACCCTTGCGGATAATCGCCCGCGGTGAACAACCCGTAATATTCTCTCCTTCAAAAATGATATTTCCTTCTCCTGCAGGCAAAACGCCTGCAATGATTTCACACAGTTCCTTCTGCCCACTTCCAGCAAGTCCCGCGACACCTAGAATTTCTCCTCCGCTCAGCGAAAATGAAATGTGACTGAGTTTTGGCAGACCCTTTGCATCTTTGTATGATAAATTGATAACCTTGAGATTTTCTTGCAAATCGGATGAGACAGGCGGACGCAGAATAGATAGATTAACCTTCTTACCAACCATCTTCTCAATCAGTTCATGCACGGATACGTCAGAAATATTGCATGTCTCAACACTTATTCCCTTTCGCAAAACCGTCACACGGTCACACAGATCCATGACCTCGTTCAATTTGTGACTGATAAACACGATTGAGCAACCATTGTCACGCATCTTGCGCAAAACAGAAAAGAGCCGCGTAATCTCTTGCGGAGTCAGAACGGCGGTTGGTTCGTCGAGAACAAGTATTCTTGCGCCACGATATAATACCTTGATGATTTCAACCGTTTGTTTTTCACTTACCGATAGAAGATAGGTCTTCTTCTCGGGATCAATTTCCATGCCATATTGCTCTGCGAATTGCCTAATGAGTGTATTCTTGCGTGATTTATGGAGAAGAAAGCCCTCCGTTCCGACGAAAATATTCTCTGCGGCAGTCATTGGCTCAGCCAGACGAAAATGCTGGTATACCATGCCAATCCCACACGCAATAGAATCCTTTGGCGAATGGAAATCTTGCTTCTTCCCATCTACATATATCTCACCGGAATCCGGAAGATATACGCCGGACAAGACGCTCATTAGCGTGCTTTTCCCAGAACCGTTTTCACCTAAAAGCGCGTGAATTTCGCCCCTTCTCACTTCGAAGTCAATACAATCATTTGCCAATACAGTGCCAAATGACTTGCAGATTTTCCGCATCGAAAATGCTGGACTTGCATCATGATTCGTTGTGTCGCTCATCCTCTTCTCGCCCTTTCCTGATGAAGAATCGCGGCATCCTGGGTATACCGGGATGCCGCGAAAGCATCAATTCATTGTATCCAAAACGGATCAACCCGCTGGATTTCCGACTACACCTGCAACAAACCAATCCATTGACATTTGATCGGCGTATGAGAGACTTTCGCCCTCTTCAACACGTACGGTGCCATCCTGATCCGTGATGGGTCCGGAAAATACATATGCATTTCCATCTTCTGTCACATCAGGTGTTGCCGCTTCAACAGCAGCTACAGCTTCATCTGATACAAGAGATGTCAAGGTGTCAAGTGTAACGACGCCTTCCTTCATTCCGCCCCAGTAATTTTCGATTTTCCAATCGCCATCAAGAACCTGCTGGATCTTGTATGTATAATAGGTTCCCCAGTTCCAAAGCGGAGCCGTCAGATATGCATCTGCAGCATCAGCATATGTGAGATCGTATCCAATCGCGTAAGCACCCGCTTCAAGAGCGGCATTGATCGCGGCAGGAGAATCCTGATGCTGAGCCATAACATCCACACCATCCGCAAGAAGGGATTCTGCGGCGGCCTTCTCTGCATTCAGATCAAACCATGTGTTTGTCCAGACAACCGTAACCGTAACATCCGGATTAACTGACTGTGCGCCCAGTGTATAGGCATTGATGCCACGAATGCACTCAGGAATCGGATAAGCCGCAACATAACCAAGTTGATTTGTCTCTGTCATAAGTCCTGCAACGATACCTGCAAGGTAACGAGCGCTCTCGATCTGACCGAAATACACATCCATATTTGTATCATTCATCGTGTATCCCGAGCAGTGGCAGAAATAGACATCCGGGTACTTTTCAGCCGCCGCTGCTGTCGCTTCCATGTAACCGTAGCTCGTTGTAAAAATGAGTTTGCAGCCTTGACTTACCAGTGAATCAATTGACGAGGCTGTAAGCTCGGTATCCGTATCGCTGATACTCTCAATCTCAATGACTTCAATCTTGTCTCCGAGAGCTTCCTTCGCCTGCGCAATACCTTCTGCGTGAGCTTGTGAATAGCCACCATCTGTTTTCGGTGAAATATAGAGAACACCGACTTTTAGCACATCGCTTGTCGTCGATGTGTCATCTTTTTCCTTCGAGCAGCCGGCAAACGCGATAACACCGGTAAGCATGACAACTGACATGAGCATGGCAAGAATTTTTTTCATGTTTTTTCTCCTCCTGATTTATCCTTCTTCATTTTGTCTCATCTGAAAAAGTAATAACCGATCCTTCTTCAGACATTTCATTGATTATGGCAAGGGATTCAACCCGAATGCCCATTTCCCGGATCAAAGATCCGCCCTTTTGGAACCCCTTCTCAATCACGATCCCTGCCCCTGCTGCTTTTGCGCCGGCTTGTTCAAGAATATCAAGAAGGCCAATTATTGCGCGTCCTTGCGCCAGAAAATCGTCAATGAGTAGCACCGTGTCTTTATTTGTGATATACCTTCTGCTAACGCGAATAATGTACTCCTGTCCTCTGGTGAAGGAATGGACAGGCGCAGCATAAGTCTCAAGATCCAGATTGCGTGATTCAGTCTTTTTGGCAAATACCACCGGAACATGCAGATATAAACCGGTAAAAAGAGCAGGAGCAATTCCCGAACTTTCAATCGTTAACACCTTCGTTATTCCGAGATCTTGGAAACGTCTGGCGAATTCTTCGCCTATAGCCTGCATAAGAGTAGGATCAACTTGATGATTAAGAAAACTGTCAACTTTTAGTACATCGGTGCCAATGATACGGCCTTCTGAACGAACTCTCTTCTTAAGCAGCTCCATGGAAACCTCTTCTTCATAAAAGTTACATTTAACAAAAATCAAACATAGGACTATTATATGTCAACAAAGCAAAAGAAGAAATACAAAACATTTTACTTTGCCAAAAAAAGTTCTCATTATTCCCTTATTTTATAGCCCATATTGAAGGCCTTCGACGACGTCGCTTTCGAGTGCTGCGACATCTAGAAGGAGAATTGTCCTCCCATGAACTTCCAGAAGGCCACCCTTCTCCATAGCAATCAGCTCGCGTGAAAAGGACGGTCTTGGCATAGCAAGCAGCTTGGCAACCACTTCCTTCGATACGGGGAGCGATACGGAAACGGGACCAGTTGATGACGGATGCTGCAATGTGCGAAGTTCGAGAAGATAATATGCGATTTTGTGTCGCAAACTCTTTTGTGAAAGCAGAGCAATTCGACTGTTCTGCACATTGACACGATCCGACAATATACGGAAGAAATTATTCAGTATTTCAGGACTGCTATCCATCAGCTCGCGCAGAACATTCTTACTAATAAACAGCACTTCCGAATCTGTCATGGCTTCAAGGGTAAACATGTATATATTTGAGCTACCAAAAATGAGATCCTCACCGAAAAAATCGCCTTTCCCAAGAAGCCCTATCGTCGCAAAATCACCACTTGATGAGTATTTTTGCATGGCAATTTGTCCAAGTTCTACAACACCAATACTTGCACACTCATCACCCTCGGCAGCAATAATTTCTCCACGGCCATATGATTTGACTTTCGTTGTTGCACAATATCTATGAAATGTCGCTCGGTCAAGACCGGCAAAAAGCAGCGTGTTTTTCAGTGCGTCACAGGGCTTGATTGTACTCATTCATTTATCCTCCCACGTTAGCGACACGAAAATAATCGGCGTCACATCTGATTGTATGCGATTTTCCCGTCAATGAAAACAAATTTGATACGGTCCTGCGAATCCATAACAACAAGATCCGCCTGCTTCCCTACGGCAATGCTTCCGATTCTGTCATCCTCACCAATCCTTCTTGCAGGATTTATGGTCGCCGACTTAATGACCTGTTTCCAAGGTACCCCCATAGATTTTGCCAAAGCAATTTCTTCGCGGATGCTTGTAACTGAGCCAGCCATTTTCCCCAGATAATTCGTTTTCTGACCAATGACCTCGACTTCTTTATTGCCGAGAAGATAGACGCCATCAGGGCATCCGGCCCCGCGCATTGAATCGCTCACAATAATGGTCCGATCCTCGCCAAGCAGCCTGCATGCCAAACGAAGCATGGCTGGATGAACATGGTAGCCGTCACAGATCAATTCTGCTGTCACAGTCGAATTCTCGAAAATAGCGGCCACGGGCCCGGGAAATCTGTGATCGAGAGGCGCCATCGCATTGTACAGATGCGTCGCATGAGATGCATGGTTTTCAAAGCTCTCCACAACTGTCTCATATCTGGCGTTTGTATGGGAAAGAGACACAGTAGCCATCTGCGACACATGCGATATAAAATCCATACTGTCAGGCAATTCGGGTGCAATATCGATAATCTTGATCCTATGATTTGACATCTCCCACCAGTCCATGAAACATAAGATGTCTGGTTTATGCAGACATTTGCTGTCTTGAACCCCTGTTTTTTCAGGAGAAAGAAAAGGCCCTTCTATATGAATTCCCATTACCTTACTATATGGATTCTCTTGTGCAAGAAATTGATTGATGCTTGCAAAAACACGGGCAAGCGTTTCTTCGGAAACCGTCATGGTTGTCGGCAAGAAAGACGTAACCCCTTGCGACGCAAGATGCTTTGCCATTTCGCGTATTGCTTCCATGCTCCCATCACACGTATCATACCCAGCGCAACCATGAATGTGAATATCCACAAATCCCGGTAGAATCGTGTAGCCAGAGAGGTCAAGATACGCTTCTTCACGCCTTGCCTTTCCCAGTTCGGAAATAATCGAATTTTCTATTCTGATATCTGTACGTATCAGGTCAAAATTATCATCGCATACAGTTGCATTTTTGAGCCACATATTGCCTCCCGTCATCAAATGACACACGTGAATTAGTATGCCTTCTTATACTGTTTCATAAGCGTAACGGGCCTTGATTCCTTAATTGCGATTGCGAAGTCGGAACCTGAATGGATTTTGTCTGCAAAGAGCATGCCGCCGCCCAGAAGTGGCGATGATCTGTGCGCGTCAGATCCCGCGGTAATCGGGAGATTGTTTTCCTTTGCAAATTGAATCGCTTTCTGGTCATACGAATCGTCAAGATGACTTGCATTTATCCCTTCAATTGCATCGACATATTCCGGGAAAAGCCTAATCTTTTGAATGTAGAATGCCTCGCGAAAAGGATGCGCATGAATAATGAAGCCTCCATTTTCGTGAACCAAAGCAAAATACTCGAAAATACTCAGCTGTAATATATCTGGGAAAGATAAAAGAAATTCTTTCCCTAAACCCATTGTCAAAAACTCTGTTCCCTTATATCCATATTCCCAACCGAAAAAAACAGATAGTCCGATCCTGTCGCCCTCTTCTTTGGCATTCACATACCCTTTGCAGAATTGATCTACTCGTTCCCCCCACGTAAGATCCGGTGAAATTGCCGTATTCCCATTAAAAAAATGATCCGTCACAAAAATACCGCTATACCCTGCCTTTTTATATGCCGCCGCCATTTCTTTGCCTGAAGAAAGCGCACATGCACTCGCCTCACTTGTATGGAGATGGGTCTCATAGAAATAGCCTGAAGGGGTTTGCTCCTCGTTTATCATCTTCCTTGTCACACAAGGTGAAAACTGATCACTATTCATAGCATTTTGCTTCTTTCGCTTTATCAATACATGCTAGGCAGCATACTCAACATAATTATACCGTATATTACGCTTCGCATACTTTCTCAGATAATTTTATGTGCATACCACTTTTTCCCGTGCAGGCGTGGCAAAAACAAGAGGCTTCGAATTCCCCATTCACAGTCCATTGCAATCCAGAATCCCAGAACACCCATTTTGCAGCAAATACCCAAAACATACCCGAGTACGACACGAAATAACCACATGGAGAGCATGGACATAACCGATGTATACTTCGAATCCCCTCCGGCACGAAGCGCCGAGGCGACAAGGAAGCTGCCCGGCCAGAAGAACACTTCTAATACCACCGTTATAATCAGAATCAGAAAAATCTCAGAGACCAGTTTCGAATCCGGGTGATAAAGTGATACGAGCGGCTTAAATAGCGGCAGAAGGATGATGGAAAGAAATACAAACGATGCTGCCGTCAGATATGCAAAAGACTTGATCGCTTTTTTGGCCTGTGCAATGTCACGATTTCCGATACATTGTCCGACAACCGTCACAACGGCAAGTGACAACGCTTGCGCCGGAATCATGTAAAGAGAGATGAGTGATGCCGCAATCGCATTGCAGGCGAGTGCCGCTGCACCCAGCCCAACGATCATATTTTGGGTAAGAATTTTGCCGCCGTTGAAAAACATCTGTTCGGAGGCAAATGGAATTCCGATAGAAAAGATTCGTTTCATCATGTCGAAGCGAATGCTAAGCAAATGCTTGATCGTAAAGCCAATGGATTCATTTCTTCTGACGAGGTAAATGAGTGCGGCAATTGCCGCCATATACCGGGCAACATTTATCGATATAGCCATACCAAGTGTTCCCATATGAAAACCGTTAATGAGGATAATGTTACCGATAACGTAAATGAAATTCATTGAAATTGTGAGAAATAGTGATGATCGAGTCTCTCCGATTCCGCGAAAAGCGCCGCATATCGCTTCCATGATTGCAATACCTAAATAAGATGCCACGCACCCGACGAAGTAGACTTTTGCATTATCATATACAGCAGCATCGGCAGAACCCAAATATATATGCAGAACCGTATTATGGAAGAGCAGGAGAATGACGGAGATAACAGCAGAAATGGAAGCAACCGCCACCAGTGATCCCGCAACGGCTTTGGGAATCATCTCGGTATCGCTTCGCCCTTTATACTGAGCGACGACAATCGTACCTCCGGTTGCAACCGCAATAAATATACTAACCATAAATACGTTGACAGAATCAATGGCGTTGACTGCGCCAACAGCCGCTTCACCTGACGAACTAATCATCGCTGTATTGATCAGATTCATACAGACAAGAAATGCCTGATCTACGAGAATAGGTACGATAATAGTCATTATCTGGCGATAATCCAGCGTTCTGCCAGAAAAATGTCTGGTCAGGAAAATATCGGCTTTCTGGGATAATGCGATCGGACGATTTGTATTACGTTTATTTAGCATAAAAATCAACATCAAGTATCTGGTTGTATGCATTTGGCATCGCCACACGTATACCTATACTTCGACTTCACTCTCCTTTCTGTTAAAAATGAAGCGTCTGCTGAACAGTACATTCGTTCAGCAGACTCCACTTGTTCGATAGAGTTCTACCGAGAAAATTACTCGCTGCGGAGTGCTTCGACGGGATTCTTCTTTGCAGCAATTTTTGAAGGTATATATCCGCCAATTAGTGTTAGCAAAATGCTGATAAGAACCAGTCCAACCGCGTGCAGAGGATTGAGTTTTGCCACATCTGGCAAATCCGTCAGTTTCTCAATTATGTAGTTGGCAGGAATCGTGAGCAAAGAGGCGATCAGTATACCAAGCCCCCCAGAGAATGCGCCGATAATAAATGTCTCGGCTGTAAACACGCGGGAAATATCTTTCTTTCTGGCTCCGAGAGCACGTAGGACACCGATTTCCTTTGTACGCTCAAGAACGGAAATGTATGTGATAATGCCGATCATGATCGATGACACCACAAGGGAGATTGATGCGAACGCCACAAGAACATACGTGATCGCATCCATAATTCCGCCCGCAAGCTCCGTCATCTGTGCCGCCATGTCCGTATACAGAATCTGATCCGTATCGGACTTGTCCGAATTCCAATCATCTAGATACGTAAGCACCTCTTCCTTATCCGCAAAATTATTCGGATAAAGTAGGATTGCGTAAGGTATCGATGTTGCACCGAGCGCTGAAAGTACACTATCCTTTGAAGTACTCGTGCTTAGTCCCATCATGGAAGCCAGATTGAAACCGCTCGCATCTGCAAAAGTCTCACCCGTCAAGACATTATAATCGCAAGATTCTTGCGCAAGTACAATATCCGAGTTTTGCGCATCCTGAATAAATTGAAGCGCAAGCTCATCCGAATAACAAACCCCTGGCGACAGAACCGAATATGTCGCGTCTTCCCTCTGTCGGACGATGCCAACAATGGTTAGCGTCTGGGCATTGGGATTATTATATAGTGATGTCAAATCACTCGGGTCACCATTTACAACAAACGTATCACCGCTTTGCGTGTAATAATCATTATTGTAAATCATTTTGATCTCTTTGCCGATAATGTCTTCAAAGGGAATTGACTCCGCTGAGTAATCCAGCCCAAGCGCATCCAAAATACTCGTACTTAAGCAGTTATACGTGTCGACGACCAAAATAAGATCGTTGGGACCAGACGGGTACGTGCCCGATAGAAGATCATAGTTTTTCTCTACGTAACTCTCTTCTCCCTCTTGTGTGACCGAAGGATAGGGCGAAAGCTCAACCTGCGTCGTGCCTACCGTAGTCACGACATCGGATGACATTGTCAGTAAATTCATGCTGCATCCGCGATAATAGGAAATGCCAGACAGAAGAGTCGGATCGATGTCTTCCAAATAGCTCACATAATCCTCGGTAAAAAGATTATAATGCACATCTTGATTATCCAGAATATTATACGCATAGATCTTCTTCGCATCCGTGAATTCCTTATAATCCGACATATCTTTCGAAAAATCCATCGTTGTCATATCAAAAGATACTTGCGTTTGCGTAATCGATATCGGAGCTCCAGCCAGAGCATCCGATTCGAATTCATCAATCTTCTGATTAAACCCATTCGAAAGCGCCAAAACAAGACCGATGCCAATGATGCCGATGCTTGCGGCAAAGGCCGTAAGCGCCGTCCTCCACTTCTTCTTCGCAATGTTT
>JBPOHB010000263.1:0-3523 GCA_052036055.1 Bacillota bacterium
GGCTCGGAGCCATGGTTATACCCATGGGCCCCGGCAATACGGACAAGCAGCTAAAGATGATGCAAGACATGAAAAGTACCGTACTATGTGCCACATCCTCATACGCACTTCTTCTCGCGGAAGAAATAGCCAAGCGGGGGATTCGTGATCATATTCATCTTAAAAAAGGAATCATCGGGTCCGAGCGTTGGGGCGATAAAATGCGCCGCAGAATTTCTATGGAGCTCGGCGTGGAACTCTATGATATTTATGGACTCACAGAAATATACGGTCCAGGCATCGCAATCAATTGTAGCTACGAGACAGGCATGCACTATTGGGACGACTATCTCTATTTCGAAATAGTCGATCCGAAAACGGGAATCCATGTCAAAGATGGCGAGGTCGGAGAACTCGTCATTACTACACTTCAAAAGGAAGGGGCTCCACTGATTCGTTATAGAACGCATGATTTGACAAGATTCATCACCGGAAAATGTCCCTGCGGATCAGAATACCCTCGCATTGGTACAATCTTAGGCAGAACCGACGATATGGTAAAGGTTAAGGGCGTAAATATCTTCCCTAGCCAAATAGAGGAAGTACTCAAAGGCATTGACGGCGCTTCAAGTGAGTACCAGGTGATGATTGATCATCTGAATGGTAAAGATATCGTCACTCTTTTTGTTGAGAAGAATCCTTGCCCGAATGCAAACGAACTTGCAGAAGAAATCGAGCACGCAATAAAGACGCAAATCGGCATTTCAGCCACTATAAAACCGGTCGAGTTGGGGGATCTCCCTAGAAGCGAAAAGAAATCAACTCGCATCTTCGACAACCGCTATTAAGTCCCTGTTTTTCCGATTCGTTTCAAGATAGCCCTCGCCGCTTGCACGCCACTAGCGCCTGCCTGAGATAAGCCGCGGGTGATGCCCGCGCCATCTCCAATTGCGAAAAAATTGGGAAGCGATGTCTCAAGCTCCGACGATAGATGCAGTCTGGCACTGTAGAACTTGACTTCAACACCATAAAGAAGGGTATCTTGGTTAGCCGTACCAGGAGCAATTTTGTCGAGCACCTGAATCATCTCAATAATATTATCAAGATGGCGCTTCGGAAGAACAAGTGAGAGATCGCCTGGTGTCGCCTCAAGCGTAGGCTTCACAAAGCTTTGCGGAAGCCTATGTGCATTCGTCCGCCGTCCATCAATCAAGTCACCAAAACGCTGCACAATAATGCCTCCTCCCAACATATTCGAAAGAGACGCAATCCGTTTACCATACTGGTATGGTTCAGTAAATGGCGTTGTGAAACGATTACTGACAAGCAGAGCAAAATTCGTGTTCTCGCTACGAAGCGCAGGATCTGTATAACTATGTCCGTTAACCGTAATAATCCCGTCTGTATTTTCAGTTACAACATATCCGTACGGGTTCATACAGAAGGTTCTGACAACATCCTTGTATTGTCTTGTGCGATAATGAACCTTTGCCTCATACATCGCATCCGTAATATCTTTAAAAACAATTGCCGGAAGCTCAACACGCACGCCTAAATCGACCTGGTTATTTAGCAAAGGAAGTTTCAAATCATGACACTGCCTAGAAAACCATTCGGCACCCGATCTGCCAGGGGCAGCAATCAAATATGTGGATTCAATTTCTCCAATTGACGTATCGAGAAGATACGTTCCGTCGGACTGGTGCGTAATCGTTTCAACCTTTGTCTTGCATGACAAATCAAGATGATCTTCAAGCCAACGCGCCTGTCTTTGCAAAATCTCTCGATTCCTCTCAGTCCCAAGATGCTTACATCTTGCATCCATAAGATGGAGGTCATAGCTAATTGCTTTTCTGCGAATCATGTCAGCTTGGGGCGTCGCAGTCGAAAACACTTCCTCCGTTGCGCCAAAGAGTAAATTAACCGAATCCACGTACTCAATGAGATTCATAACTGCTTGATCAGACATATAATCATTCAGCCAGCCACCAAATTGCGTAGTGAAATTGAATTTGCCATCGGAAAATGCTCCGGCACCACCGAAGCCGCGCATAATTGCACAGGTCTTGCAATTGACACAGTTTGTTACCTTCTTATCAATAATCGGACAGGAGCGGTCGCCGATCGGAGTTCCTTGCTCTAAAAGTATCACTTTGAGATTTGGATGATTAACAGTCAGTTCGTACCCGGCAAATATTCCTGCCAAACCGCCACCGATAATTGCAACGTCATATTTTTTTGCTCCCATTGATCTTCTCCTCCAAAGTACATATTTCTATTTGATTGGAAAATGAGACGCGCACAGCTTGCACCAGACAGGATAAAAACGAATATATTCGCCTCTCTTTTTCAGACAGATTCATTATATCAGTTTGATGGAAAAAGTATATTTTCCATACGCAAATGGTGTATAATCATTTTCTGATTACGGCATATTTGCCAGTCGAACAGATCACAATTCAAGGAGATATACATGGAAAACAAGATAAACGCGATTACTTCTCCTAAGGGATTTCGTGCAGCAGGTATCCACTGCGGACTCAAGAAGACGACTGATCCAGACATCGCACTCATTCTATCCGATGTTCCTGCGACAGTTGCCGGTGTATACACGCAGAATCTCGTTAAGGGTCATTCCCTTGTTCGAACGATTTCTCTCGTCAAGAAGAACGCCTCAGCGAAGGGTGTTGTCATAAATAGTGGAAATGCTAATGCCTGTGTCGGCGCGATCGGACTTGAAGACGCAAATACCATCGCCGAGCTTGTTGCATCCAATGTCGGTTGTACATCCTCCGATATACTCACTTGCTCAACAGGCGTAATCGGATACCGACTTGATATGGAATCAATCAAGAGCAGTATTCCTACGTTGACGAAGGCCCTCGATTATTCGGAAGAAGCAGGACACAAGGCAATGGCCGCCATTATGACGACAGACCTTGTGCCCAAAGAGTCAACCGCGACAATCGAAATTGGTGGTACAGTCATAACGATTTCAGCGATGGCAAAGGGCTCGGGAATGATTCATCCCAATCTGGCAACCATGATCAGTATCATTACGACAGATGCGAATATTCCGGCTGATCTTCTGCAAGCGTATCTGTCAAGAGCCGTGTCGCATACGTTCAATCGTGTTTCCGTTGATGGGGATACATCCGTCTGTGACACCCTTCTGATTCTTGCAAATGGGGCGGCAAATAACGCCATTTGGAATGACTGCTCCGATGAATCACAGCTATTTCAGTCTGCTCTCACAGATATATGTACGGATCTGTCAAGGATGATTGCCAAAGATGGCGAAGGAGCAACAAAGCTTATTGAAGTGGAAGTCGTAAATGCACTTTCTGAAAAAGATGCTTATCTATCCGTATTGTCTGTTTGCCGCTCCCCGCTTTGTAAAACAACCATTTTCGGTGAAGATGCAAACTGGGGAAGAGTCCTCACTGCGCTTGGATATTCCGGTGCCTTTTTCGATCCTGAAAAAGTAGATATATTCTTTGGAAATGTTCAAGTCTGCAAGAATGGATGTGCTTTGCCCTTTGAT
>JBPOHB010000098.1:0-3730 GCA_052036055.1 Bacillota bacterium
AGGGCATTGAGAATTATTCGCGACATATCGCGCAGAGAGAACCGGGCACAGCGCCATTTACCCTTCTGGACTTCTTCCCGGATGATTACCTGCTGATGATTGACGAGTCTCATGTTACCATTCCGCAAATCGGGGCGATGTATAGCGGAGACCGCTCTCGCAAGTCGAATCTGATAGACTATGGTTTCAGACTGCCGTCAGCATATGATAACAGACCGCTTCAATTTTCGGAATTTGAGAAGAGAATGGGTCAGACGCTGTTCGTGTCTGCCACTCCATCCGTATATGAAGCCGAACATAGTGAACAGACAGCGGAGCAAATAATAAGACCAACGGGTCTGGTTGATCCAGTCATTTCGATCAGGCCAGTTGAAGGGCAAATTGATGATATCCTTTCGGAAATTCGCGAAAACAACAAACAGGGAGAAAGATGTCTGCTACTTACGCTCACGAAGAAAATGGCGGAAGATCTCACGAATTTCTTGAAAAACGAAGGAATTCGCGTCAAGTATCTTCATTCTGATATTGATACAGTCGATCGCATGAAGATTTTGCGAGAACTTAGGCAGGGACAGTTTGATGTGCTTGTGGGAATTAATCTTTTGCGAGAAGGTCTTGATCTTCCTGAAGTATCGCTGATTATGATTTTAGACGCTGATAAGGAAGGGTTTCTTCGTTCGGCGCGTTCACTCATTCAGATTATCGGTCGTGCAGCGCGTAACGTCAACGGACGTGTTATTCTATATGCAGATACGATAACTAACTCCATTTTTTCTGCGGTTTCGGAAACAAATCGAAGGAGAGAAATTCAACTCGCGTATAACCGTGATAACAACATCACACCGAAGACGATTATAAAAGAGGTTCGTGATGTTCTCGAGACCATTGAGGCGGTAAGTGCGGAAGAAGGTCTTCCGGTCAATGAAGTCGAACGTCTATTGGATAATAAGGTGACGCACCTTTCTCAGACAGAACTTGTGAAGTTATCAAAGCGACTTGAGAAAGAGATGAAGGAAGCCGCCAAAACGATGCAATTCGAAGAAGCTGCGCGTTTGCGCGACATTCTGATTCAGGTTCGAGGAAAAATGAAGACATAGCCTATTGTTTTGAAGCTATTGGGGATTCTTTCGCGGAGGTTTTGCAGTGGATATGGAGACGGCTAAGTCCAAAGGTTTTGTGCATTTACATTTGCACACCGAATACAGTCTTCTTGACGGAGCTATCCGAGTGGAATCTTTGGCCGCGAGACTAAAAGAGCTTGGTATGTCTTCCTGTGCGATTACCGATCACGGTGTTATGTATGGGACAGTGAATTTTTATCAGGCGATGATGAAGGCAGGCATTCATCCGATTATTGGGTGCGAATGTTATGTTGCTCCGCGTGGCCGGCATAATAAAGAGGGTAGTGCTGATCGGGATCTTTTCCATCTCGTTCTCCTTGCAAAGGACCAGACGGGACTTGTGAATCTGAATCGGCTGGTGTCCGCTGGTTTTACTGAAGGATACTATTATAGACCGCGTATCGATCACGAACTGCTTGAAAAGTATCATGAAGGACTGATTGCGTTGTCTGCATGTCTGTCGGGAGAAGTTGCAGTCCAAATAAGCAGAGAAGAATTTGCAAAAGCAAAAGAAACAGCACTCTGGTATGATCAGCTTTTCGGTCGAGGGAACTACTATTTAGAGATTCAGGCGAATCAGATACCGGAGCAGGCCAGAGTGAATCAACATATGATTGCAATTGCGAGTGAGACGGGTATCCCTCTTGTTGCGACCAATGACTGTCATTATTTGAAGAAGGAAGATGCCACGGCTCACGATGTCCTGCTTTGTATGCAAACAGGAAAACATATTTCGGATCGCGATCGGATGAGAATGCCTACAGACGATTTCTATATTAAGTCTGAAGAAGAGATGCGGGCCTTTTTTCCGCATCTTCCATCTGCCATCGAAAATACAGCGGTAATTGCTTCTATGTGCCATGCTCAGTATACATTTGGCGAGATTCACCTCCCAACATTCATCATACCTTCGAATTATGTGGATCGAAATGAATATTTTCGTGTGCTGACCGAGCAAGGTCTGAATGAGAGACTTGCGCATGAAAATGAGACTGAAATGCGGAAAGCATATTCTGACAGACTTTCGTATGAGCTGTCAGTCATATCAAGTATGGGCTATATCGACTACTACTTGATTGTTTGGGATTTCATTAAATATGCTCGCGATCATGAGATTATGGTCGGCCCTGGACGTGGATCTGGAGCAGGTTCGCTTGCTGCCTATGTACTCGGGATAACGAATATTGATCCGATTCGGTACGGTCTCATTTTCGAGCGGTTTCTGAATAGCGAACGTGTCAGTATGCCTGATTTTGACATCGACTTCTGTTATGAGAGAAGACAAGAAGTGATTGATTATGTTACGGAGAAATATGGGGCAGATCGAGTTGCACAAGTCATTTCATTTGGGACACTTGCCGCTCGAGCCTGCGTACGTGATGTTGCAAGAGCACTTGAGGTGCCGTATGCGGATAGTGATCGACTTGCCAAGATGATTCCGTTTTCGCCAGGGATGAAGATACAGGAAGCTATGAAGATATCTCCTGATCTGAAAGCTGCTTATGATACGAATCCAGCCGCCAAAAATGTTCTGGACACGGCAATGCTCTTTGAGGGAATGCCGCGTCATGCGTCAACGCACGCCGCAGGGGTGGTAATATCGAGTTGCCCGCTTACTGATCTGGCACCGCTTTCCAAAAATGATGACTCCATTGTCGTTCAATTCGATAAGAATAATGTCGAGGCGATAGGCCTCCTTAAATTTGATTTTCTTGGCCTTCGTACATTGACGGTTATGCGCGATACGGCTCAGATGGTGCTGCGTAACCGCGGAATAATAATCGACTATGATCACTTACCGATGGATGAGATGTGTATATATGAGATGATTGGAAGAGGCGAGACGGAAGGCATTTTTCAACTGGAAAGTGCTGGAATGACTTCGTTCATGACGGAATTGGCACCCACCTCGATTGAAGATATCATTGCTGGAATCTCTCTTTATCGTCCTGGCCCGATGGATCAGATTCCCCGATATGTTAAGGCAAGACATGACGCATCATCGATTCACTACGATCATCCTTTGCTCGAGCCGATACTTAAGGTGACGTATGGCTGTATGGTTTATCAGGAACAGGCAATGCAGATTGTTCGGGATGTCGCAGGATTTTCAATGGGGCAGTCTGACAATATTCGTAGAGCGATGTCTAAGAAGAAGGCATCCATTATGAATAATTATCGGCAGATTTTTATCTATGGAGGGGTAGATGAACTCGGTCGAGAGGTTGACGGTGCACAGAAGCGAGGCGTCCCTGAAGCTGTAGCTGAGAAAATATTTGACGATGTCGCTCAGTTTGCCGGATATGCGTTTAATAAGTCTCACGCGGCTGCTTATGCTGTTGTTGGGTACACAACAGGCTATTTGAAATATCATTATCCGACCGAATTTATGGCAGCAATGCTGAATAGCTATCGGGGTAATTTGTCGCAGGCAGCCTGGTATGTAGGCTGCGCAAAAAGAATGGGGATTCACATTTTGCCGCCGGATATTAATAAGAGTCAGGCAAAATTTGACACAGAAGGCGACGGGTTTATTCGTATGGGTCTTTCTGCAATCAAAAACGTTGGCGAAGGTGCGATTATTCAACTTGTAGAGGAGCGCAATAAGG
>JBPOHB010000070.1:0-4530 GCA_052036055.1 Bacillota bacterium
ATGCAAGAAACTTCGGGCATATCCGTTCTCCCTTTCACGGACTGCTTCAGACTTCAGGCGATTGTACGATTAGTATGGCGGCAGATTTTCAAGAGCCACCGGCACTGATTCCGACATTCGTGAAGAAGTGGGAAGAGGGATATAAGGTGGTTTGTGCGGTCAAGAGTAAGAGCAAGGAAAGCCGCGCGATGTTCGGCATTCGCAAGCTGTATTACACAATCGTGAAGAAGATGTCAGAAGTTGAATCAATCGATAATTTTACTGGCTTCGGGCTCTATGACAAGCAAGTAATTGACGCGCTTCGTCTCATGGAGGATCCGTATCCATATTTTCGCGGTCTGATTTGCGAGATTGGATTTCGGCGGGCGCTTGTGGAGTTTGAACAGCCCAAAAGAGAACGTGGAAAGACAAACAATAATTTCTACACACTGTTTGATATGGCTATGCTGGGTATTACGGCTAATTCGAAAGTGCCGCTTAGACTTGCTACGATTGCTGGCTTTATACTTTCGGCGACCGCGTTTCTGCTGGCGCTTGTGTACTTTATTCTTAAACTGATTTTCTGGGATAATATGACGATGGGAATGGCGCCGGTGGTTATCGGCATGTTTTTCTTTTCGTCTGTACAGCTGTTTTTTATTGGACTTCTGGGTGAGTATATTGCGCAGATTCTGACGAAGGTGACCAATCGCCCGCGCGTTATTGAGAGTGAACGAATTAATTTCGAAGAGAAGAAATAAGGAGATATTATCATGTCACAGGAAAAAGCAAGTGAGATCCGGGAAAAAATTCGAGAATTGACACGCCTATATTATCAAGAGCAGTTCGCCGAGAAGAAACCTTTTGAACCAGGTGACAGAATTTCATATGGCGGACGATATTTTGACGAGAAGGAGATTGTTTCTCTTGTCGATTCCTCACTCGATTTCTGGCATACCTCAGGCAAATACAGTTCACAAATCGAGACCGAATTTTCGGCATATCTGGGTACGTCGTTCTGCTCTCTGACGAATTCTGGCTCGTCGGCGAATCTTCTGGCATTTATGGCGCTTACTTCTCCGACACTGAAAGAGAGAAGAATTAAACCAGGGGATGAAGTCATCACGGTTGCTTGCGGGTTCCCAACGACCATTGCGCCCATCATGCAGTACGGTGCGATCCCTGTTTTTATTGACGTGACGCTTCCCACATATAATCTCGATGTTACAATGCTTGAAAAGGCGCTTTCCCCGAAGACTAAGGCGGTCATGGCTGCACATACGCTGGGCAATCCGTTTGATCTTCGCGCTGTTACCGAATTTTGCAAGAAGAATAAACTTTGGCTGATTGAAGATAATTGCGATGCGCTTGGCAGTACGTATGATATGCCCAAAGGCAGGAAATTTACGGGAACGATCGGAGATCTTGGCACGTCTAGTTTTTATCCTCCACATCATATGACGATGGGTGAGGGAGGCGCCATTTACACAGCAAGCGGTCAATTGCGTAGACTCGTTGAGTCATTCCGTGATTGGGGAAGAGATTGTTATTGTGCATCTGGAAAGGATGATACCTGCCATCACCGTTTTGATGGTCAGTATGGCGAGTTGCCAGCAGGATATGATCATAAATATGTCTATTCACACCTTGGCTATAACTTGAAGGCGACGGAAATGCAGGCAGCTATTGGTGTTGAACAACTGAAAAAGCTTCCAGGGATTATTGAAGCACGAAGAGAAAACTGGCAATATCTAAGAGATGCCCTTGAGCCTCTTGCGGATGTGTTCATCTTACCAGAAGCCACCGAGTATTCGCAGCCAAGCTGGTTCGGATTTCTTCTGACGGTCCGCGAAGATGCGGATTTCTCAAGAGAAGAGATTGTTCGTGAGCTTGAAGGAAATAACATTCAGACGCGCATGCTTTTTGCGGGAAATCTGATTTATCACCCTTGTTTTGATTTGTATCGCGCGTCCCAAGAAGGATATCGTGTGGTCGGAGAACTTACGAACACAGACATGGTTATGAACCAGACCTTTTGGATTGGTGTATATCCGGGTATGGATAAACCAAGACTTGACCGGATGATTGATGTAATCACGGCATTCGTCAAAGAAAGGTAAATTTGCGTAAATGAAAGATTGGTATAAAAGCCTGTGTGAGACAGCGCTATATAAGAAATTTCATCAGTTTATCCGATTTGGCATTGTCGGCGCCGCAAATTTCCTTGTCAGCCTGATCGTCTATTCTTTGGTTTTGTTTATTTTTTCGCGCTTTCCGGGTGGCTATCATTCGGGGAACCGTGCAATATACTTTTTCTTTCGCTATGACTATCAAGTAGCGAACATTTTAGGGTTTATACTGAGTGTGCTAAATGCTTATTTCCTGAATCGGATATGGGTATTCAAGAAAGAAGCCAAAACAGCGAGCAAAGGCGCGGTATTTCGCTTTTTCGCGAGTTACACTTTCACCTTTTTCCTGTCATCGGGACTTGCATGGGTCTGGGTGGAGGCATTTTTCATCGCAAAAGCGTTTGTTCCTTTTCTGAATGCCGCGATCATGACGCCAGTCAATTATTTTCTAAGCAAATATTTTTCGTTTCGAAATAGCAAAAAACATCTGCCGGGCGTTGAACTTCTGCCGTATGATGAAGAAGAAAATGAAATGCAATAGTCGCATTACAATACAGGAGGATCAAACATGAAAGGTATTATTCTTGCCGGAGGCGCTGGAACCAGGCTTTATCCGCTGACAATGGTTACAAGCAAACAACTGTTGCCAGTATACGACAAACCGATGATCTTCTATCCGCTTTCTACACTCATGCTCGCAGGCATCAAGGACATCCTGATTATTTCTACGCCAGAGGATACGCCGCGATTTGAGGCACTTCTCGGAGATGGAAACCAATTTGGTATCAGCTTGTCATATGCGGTTCAGCCGTCACCCGACGGACTCGCGCAGGCGTTTATTATTGGATCGGATTTCATCGGGGACGATGACGTCGCGATGGTTCTTGGAGACAATATTTTCTATGGGAACGGATTTTCCAAGCTTCTCGCGGAAGCGGCTGATAACAAGGGACGTGCGACCGTTTTCGGATATTATGTAGAGGACCCGGAGAGGTTTGGCGTTGTAGAGTTTCGTGAAGACGGGCACGTGCTTTCTGTTGAAGAGAAGCCGGCAAATCCGAAGTCGAATTATGCCATTACGGGCCTGTACTTCTATGACAATCGTGTCGTCGAGATTGCAAAGAACCTTAAGCCTAGTGCACGAGGAGAACTCGAAATCACGGATCTGAATCGTGTATTCCTTGAGCAAGGCCTTCTTGACGTCAAGCTAATGGGACGCGGATACGCATGGCTTGATACGGGTACGATGGATAGCCTTCTGGAAGCAGCTGATTTCATTTGCATGATTGAGAAGCGACAGGGAATCAAGATTTCAGCGCCGGAAGAAATATCATTTCGAAAAGGATGGATAACGAAAGAGGAGCTTCTGGTGTCTGCTGGAAAATATGGGAAGTCACCTTATGGAGCGCATCTTCGGAGAGTCGCCGAAAACGTCATTCGAGAACTTCCATAACAAATACATATTCCTGTGCAATGTGCTTCCTGCGTAACGGATTTCCGCGCGGAGGCACGTTGCCGTTTATCGCGAGAAATTGCAAAAAAGGGTATTTTCGTGTATCATTTAACGGATATAGAAATAGAAGGAGACAAGTAAAATGCAGAAAATTGCGACCGATCTTCCGGGAGTATTTATCATTGAACCGCAGGTTTTTGGCGATCATCGAGGATGGTTTATGGAGACGTATTCGGCATCGAAATTCCACGATATCGGTATTGATACGGTTTTTGTGCAAGATAATCAATCTTTTTCCGCACAGAAGGGTACCCTACGGGGCCTTCATTTCCAAAACGACCCCAAAGCGCAGACAAAGCTCGTTCGCTGCACGAAAGGCAGTATTTTGGATGTTGCGGTTGATATCAGGAAGGGTTCGCCCACGTATCGTAAATGGGTTGCGGTTACGCTGACGGCTGACAATTATCGACAGTTATATATTCCCAAGGGATTTGCACATGCCTTTTTGACGCTGACGGAAGATGTTGAGGTCCAGTATAAGGTTGATGAGTATTATTCACCAGCCTGTGACCGTGGAATCCGATACAATGATCCGGATATTGGTGTTATCTGGGGTGACATTGAGCCAGTTCTGTCCGAAAAGGATCAGAAATCACCCCTTCTTTGCGATAGTGATAGTAATTTCACGTATTGATAAGCGGAGTATGGATATTATGTGTTTCTTCCCTGCAAAGGCTGCTGGAAGGACATAGATGGAGGAAAATATGAACATTTTAGTTACGGGCGGTGCTGGATTTATTGGTGCAAACTTTGTTTACTATGAGCTTTCTAAGTATCCGGAAGATCGAATTGTTTGCGTGGATGCGCTTACCTATGCCGGCAATCTTGAGACGCTTGAAGCGGCATTGAAGCATGATAATTTTCGCTTTGTCAAAGCGGATATTGCTGACAGAGTGGCAATCGACAAAC
>JBPOHB010000245.1:0-2488 GCA_052036055.1 Bacillota bacterium
TGAATATGAATCAAATTGCCGAATTTATTAAAACAAACAGAAAAGCTGCCGGGCTGACGCAGGAAGAATTTGCAATGAGGTCGGGGCTTGGGCTTCGCTTTGTGCGTGAACTGGAGCAAGGAAAAGAAACCGTGCGTCTGGATAAAGTCAATGTTGCTTTGGCGATGTTCGATATGGAAGCCGTTCCGGGCAGAAAGGAACAGAAATGACAAGTACATTCAGAAGAGCATTCGTTTATGTGTATAACGTCTATGCCGGAGAGCTTTGCGAAACCGACGAGGGATACTATTTTTCTTATGACAAGGAGTATCTATCAAGTGGCGATGCACATCCGGTTTCATTAACTCTGCCGATACGGGAAGAATCCTATACATCCAAAACGCTGTTTTCTTTTTTCGACGGACTGATCCCCGAGGGATGGCTTCTGGATGTTGTCAGCCGCAACTGGAAGATTGATTCCAAGGACAGATTTGCGCTGCTTCTGGTTGCTTGCAAGGACGCTATCGGAAGCGTCAGCATAAGGGAGGAACGAATATGAACTGCTTATGCTGTGGAAAGCCGCTTAAAGACAACGGCGAAAATATCGGCTGGCACAAGGCTTGTATCAAGCGTTTCTTCACAACGACAGTCATCCCGGAAATCGAGATAACAGATTTGACTTTAGAAACGCTTGCCGAGGAAAGCACCAATAAAGGATATACCGTTCCCGGTGTTCAGAAGAAGCTTTCGCTGCACCTTTCAAAAGAAACGCACCCGAGACTGACGGTTGTAAACTATCCGACAGGATATATTCTGAAGCCGCAGGTCAAGGAATTCCGTGCGCTGCCGGAGGCGGAGCAACTTGTTATGTGTATGGCGGATAAAGCAGGAATTGCAACCGTACCTCACGCTTTGGTGAAAAGCGGAGATTCATATGCGTACATCACAAAGAGAATTGACCGTGTATTTGCAGACAAATCAAGAACCCAAATGCTTGCCATGGAGGACTTCTGTCAGTTGGATTTGCGGCTGACACAGGATAAATACAAGGGCTCATACGAGCGCTGTGGAAAGATCATCAAGCAGTATTCTTCCGCTTCCGGTCTGGATATAACAGAGCTGTTTTATCGCCTTGTGTTTTCGTTTATCGTCGGCAATTCCGATATGCATCTGAAGAATTTCTCTCTGATTGAAACAGAAACTGGCTCGGGAAAGTATCATCTCTCTCCCGCCTATGATCTGCTTCCTGTGAACGTCATCATGCCGGAAGACAAAGAGCAATTCGCCCTGCCGATGAACGGTAAGAAGACAAATATCCGCCGAAAAGATTTTCTTGTCTTTGCAGATGGGTGCGGTATAACCACATCATCGGCAGAAAAAATGATAGAACGATTGATATCCATGACATCCGAGTTCATCAAAATGTGTGATGATTCCTTCATTCCAAAGGATATGAAGGAATCGTTGAAAGAGCTAATCAACGCAAGAGTGTCTGTTCTGAAACAGTAAATTCAGCTTGTTCTCCGGCTTGATAATGCAATCCATGCCGGAAAAACGAATTGGGTTTTTGATGAATGTGAAGCCTGCATTTGATATTTTGCAGGGCAAAACTGAATAGATTATTTGACAAAACCGCTCTTGTACAGCAATGTACAAAGAGCGGTTTTTGTTTGTGTCGGAGCAGGATCGCGAGCAATATATCCACACGGTTCTGAAGGGAATGCGTCCGTTGCAAACACCGTCACTCGACTTTTCAATATGGTGCGCGAGATGTGCCACGTCGGCAATAACATGCGTCAGATTGCCCGGCGTGCATACACGCAGAAAATGATTGACGCTCCGCTCTACGAAGAAAACGCAAGGCGCATACTCAACGCGTGCGACGACCTCATGATGATCTGCCTGCCGAGAAAATAACTGCTGTATGAGGAATCACAAATTGGCAAGCAAGCCTCCTTTGTACGATTTAGAGCAAGAGCATCTGTTGGGAACTGCTATCGGATTTGCTGTGTTTGCATACCCACCGATTTTCGGTGGGCTTTTTCGTTTCACCATAAAATTTTAACTTTTTTCAAAAAGGAGCCGATTATTTTGCGACTTTTTTTACAACTGCATGGTGAAAGGACATTTTACCTTTCACGCAACTTGATAACTGAATATACAGATCATCAGGTACGAACCCTGCGCTGAGGGAAACCTCAAGCCGTAGCTGTAGGTGCGCGACGACCTCGAACGGGCGAGCGATAAAACTTATATGGCGAAAGCCGGATTGCCTCCGGCGGTGGCGATGACAGGCGCAGGCGATCATGATACTTCTCTACGGAGCTGGCGGAGAACCCGGCAGAGGTGAAACTCCTATGAAATCGGTTAGCAGCCGGTTACCTGTTGATCGCCTTTTGTGCATTTGGGGGACGTGGTCGAATTAAATGCAATCACATAAGCACAAAACCTTGGATCAGGCGGACACACCCGTGTAGGGATACTTTTGCGTCAAACTCGGGGTTTTGTG
>JBPOHB010000281.1:0-6227 GCA_052036055.1 Bacillota bacterium
TACCTATCATTTGCTTACGTTATCACAGACAAGCGGTTATACCTATAAAGTAATTGAACCAGACTGCATCCTAAGCGAAAATATAACCGGTGAATTCTACAACAAACTTTTTGTTGCAATCGCAAAAACGACGGAAGAAGAGATTTTTGACGGGATCATTATCGCCCACGGCACGGATACACTTGCGTACACCGCTCAACTCTGCCATCTCGTATTATCTTCACTCGGCATTCCTGTTATCCTGATCGGAAGCAAAGTCCCACCCGAAGAACCAAGAAGTGATGCACCGATTAATTTTATAAACGCCTGTATCCTTGCGCAAGAAGTAACTGACGGTGTCTATGTTGTCTCGCGGACAGATGAGAACATAGATGAGGTTCACTATGCAGCCAGAATAATGCAACCTGTACAAGGAAGTGATGATTTCGTCTCGTGGAAAAATCAATTAGCCGGAACAATCGAAGACGGGCATTTCTCAATCGCCTCTTCGCTTTCCGTTCGGGAATTGTCCGATGCAAATCCAACATATTTGCACACCTTCTCCGCCTATGAGAACGCACCACCGCAATCCTTTGTCCTGCTTATCTGCGGATATCCTGGCATGAATTTTGACTGCATCCATCTTGGTCGCGAAGATTATCGGTACATCCTACTGACACTTTTCCACGCGGGCACGGCAAATTCTCTCGCGAACGAAGATCCTTGCTCTGTTCTTCACCTTCTGGCTCTTTGCGAAGAGAATCACAAAGAACTGTATATTGCTCCGATTGATCAAGACAAGACGCCCTATTCTTCAACACAAGCCATTCTCCAAGCAGGTGCCATTCCTCTTTATGACATGCCAGTTGAAGCCGCATGGGCAAAGCTCCTTTTACAAACTTGGTTTCATCGCGATTAGAATTCGAATGTCGTAAGTAAAGATAATCACATGCTGTCATATGAGAAGTTTCAATACGCAATTTCAAATTGCCTTTCTCCTCTGTATGTCCTCCCGTCCATGATCTGATTCCGCGCGGCGCAATAGTTTTTTGCCTCGGTATTTTAGCAAATTGAATTTGCTAAAATAAGTGCGAGGTGCTTATATGATTGGATTGAATTTAGTTCGCTTCAGAAAGCTTGCTGGAATGACGCAAAATGATATTGCCAACATTCTCCAGATCAAGAGACAAACATACAGCGCCTATGAACGCGACGTCAGCGTCCCTGATGCATACACATTAGCTAAAATATCCGACGTGTATCAAGTATCTGTCGATCGCCTGCTTGGACGGCAAGAACAAAATCCCAGTTCCTGCCGTATACCCGTTTTGGGGCATATTCAGGCAGGTTACCCGAACCTTTCGGCAGAGGACGTTATCGATTTTGAAGAAATAAGTCAAGAACTTGCCGAGACGGGCGAATATTTCGCCCTGAGTGTATCTGGAAACAGCATGGAGCCTCGGATATGTGAAGGCGACATTGTCATCATCCGTCGGCAGGCAACGATCTCCTCTGGAGAAATCGCCGTTCTTCGAATCAAAGGCGATGCGTCAACGATCAAAACCGTTGTACTGCGAGGGAAAAGCCTCGTTCTCATCGCCATGAATAAGGATTATCCGCCGATCATCTACACGAGTAAGGAAGTCGAGCTATATCCGGTCGAAATCCTCGGAAAAGTGATTGAGCTGCGGGCTCGTCTGTAACCAAAAAAGCTACCGGACATTAGGTTCCGGTAGCTTTCTTCATAGGATCAGTTATTTTCTTGCTTCTTCGCGGCTCGTATAAACCCGAAAAACAATGGGTGCGGCCTGTTGGGGCGAGATTTGAATTCAGGATGGAACTGGCACGCGACAAACCAAGGATGATCAATCAATTCAACCATCTCAACAATTCTCTTGTCTGGAGAAATACCGGCAAGTAATATGCCATTCTTCTCAAATTGCTCCCGATACATATTGCTGATTTCATATCTATGACGATGGCGTTCATGGATCAAATCCTGACCATACACTTCACGCGACTTCGATTTTGGATGTAGCTCACAGGGATACTGCCCCAGACGCATTGTGCCGCCAAGTACCGTCACGCTTTCCTGTTCTGGCATCAGATCAACAACTGGATAGGGTGTATTCGGATCAAGCTCTGCACTGTTGGCACCTGTCAGGCCAAGAACATTTCTTGAAAACTCAATGATTGCAATTTGCATGCCCAGGCAAATCCCCAAAAATGGAATCTTGTTGACGCGAGCATATTTTGCCGCTTCAATCTTCCCCTCGGTACCACGTGTTCCAAAACCTCCGGGAACCAGAATGCCATCAATGCCGGAAAAAATGCACGGTGCCGATTCCGCCGTCACATCGTCAGCCTCGACCCACTTAATCTTCACTTTCGTATGGTTAAATGCACCCGCATGTGTAAGCGATTCGACAACAGATAGATAGGCGTCATGCAGTCCGACATACTTTCCGACAAGCGCGATTGTTGTCGTATTATCCGGGCAAGATAAATTCACGGACAGAGCCTTCCATTCGGCCAAATCCGGAACAATCTTTCCAAACCCGAACCGCTCACAGACAACATCTGCCAAGCCCTGCTCTTCAAGCGCAAGAGGCACATCATAGAGAACCTTAAGCGTCTTATTCTCAAAAACGCAATTCTTCGGAACATTGCAAAAGAGAGCAATCTTGTTTTTCAAGTCATCCGTCAGTCCGATTTCGGTACGGCAGACAAGTATATCTGGCTGGATTCCTTGTGAGAGAAGCTCTTTAACCGAATGTTGTGTCGGCTTCGTCTTCTGCTCATCAGAAGCAGAAAGATACGGCAGAAGCGTCACATGCAAAAACAGACAATTCTCTCTACCTACATCAAAGGCAAACTGCCTGGCCGCTTCAATATACGGCAGAGACTCAATGTCGCCAACCGTGCCGCCAATCTCAATAAGCGCGACATCATATCCGTTTTTCCCGGACTTCATTCGCTCCTTGATTTCATTTGTAACATGCGGAATAACCTGAACCGTGCCGCCATGATATTCACCGTTTCGCTCTTTGCGAAGAACCGTGTCATAAATCCGGCCAGATGTCACATTGGAATTCTGTGTAAGATTCTCATCAATAAATCGTTCATAATGACCAAGATCAAGATCTGTCTCAGCTCCATCATCCGTAACGAAAACCTCTCCGTGTTGAAACGGATTCATCGTGCCCGGATCAATATTCAGATAAGGATCGAATTTCTGCATAGTAACGCGAATACCGCGACATTTCAGTAGCCGACCGAGAGATGCGGCGGTAATACCCTTCCCTAATCCGGATACGACACCACCTGTCACAAAAATGTACTTCATTGACATATTCTTCGACCTCCCGCAAGACGCATTGCACTATACCTACGGGATTCAATTGTACTAAACCACGATGTTATTTTCAAGTAAACGAAGGCAAATTATTATTCGCATTAATTTGACCAGACTCAATGAATGATACGTCTGGATCCAAAAGGACATCGTCCTAATCATTTGACTGACAAAGGAATTTTCATTGTCAAACCATGCCGAAACGCGCACCTCGTATTCGTTTTCATCAGTCCGTGTCAAACAAGTGGAGAAAAGACATTTTGCCGATCCCTCTCTGGCATGTGCACTTCTGAAGGCAACGCCCGAAAAGCTGCTTGCTGACCTAGAGACATTGGGGTTCTTGTTCGAAGCCCTTTGCGAGAGGGACGTAAAGATTTATGCAGAATCGTTCGGTGCGAATCTTTACCATTATCAGGACTACCGTAATCGAGAGATCGACGCTGTAATCGAACTCCCCGACGGGACATGGTGCGCATTCGAAATCAAGTTGGGAGCCTACCAGATTGATGCGGCGGCGGACACCCTACTTCGCATCAAGAGAGAAATCGAAAACGAAAACATCTGGCTTACGCAGAAAATGCTCTCAACGCTGTATACCGTGGAAATCCCTACAATAAACTATCATATTAAGAAAAATTTCAGTGATTTGAAATGATTCCGGAAGCAATTATTAGCAAATTTCTTGTAGTTCAATCTGAAGGTAATAGGCAGTTTTCTCGCGAAGTGGAACACTATAATCTGCAAATGATTATTACTGTGGGTTTTATAGTGAACAATGAACGCTTGAGAAATGGCGGTTCTATTCTGACGGAGCAGCACTTTAATTGTAAGTGCTTTGGAATTAACGATTGTATAAATATGAAATTGCACGGGTGTTAAACGATAGGAAGGATAAAGCTGTACCAATCGAATCATGTCTGGAGTTGCCTAATCGCTTGATTAATATGACGAGCATTTTAGAAAAGCATCGAAATGCACAAAAATCTAAAACGGTTAGTTGATTTAACCCTCTGCTTGTGCGATACTTTAGAAAAACACAACACTGCATAAAAATCTAAAATAGAGGGAGCCGTTATGATCATCAAGAGGGACATTTATCTTAACCGGCTGATCAGCAGGATGAACAACGGTATGATCAAAATCATTACCGGGATAAGGCGATCAGGGAAATCCTATCTTTTGTTTGAATTGTTTCATGGTTACTTGATCGCGTCCGGTGTTCAGGAGGACCATATCATTAAGGTCAGTCTGGATGATGAGGATTATAGTCAGTATCGGGATCCCAATAAACTATACGAGTATATTTTGAAGAACATGGAGGGCCAAGAAGGACAGTACTACGTATTTCTTGATGAAGTTCAGTATGCTTTTTCGAAAAAGGAAATGAAGAACACCGATGAGCCAATCAGACTTTACGGAGTGCTTAACGGATTGTTGCGTCGGAAGAATGTCGACGTATATGTTACCGGAAGCAATTCGAAGTTTCTGTCCTCGGATGTCATGACAGAGTTTCGCGGACGGGGGGACGAGATTCACATCTCCCCGCTTTCGTTTTCGGAATTTGTTCCGGTTCATGGCGGAGACTTGCAGGATGCATGGAAAGAGTATACGTATTACGGCGGCTTGCCACACATTCTGGAAGAAAGAAAGGAAGATGACAAGGTCAGATACCTGGGGCGTTTGAATTCCGAAATCTATTTACGAGATATCCTGGAACGGTATGAGATTAAGAAAGGCTCCGGGATGGAAGAGCTTATACGTGTTCTGGCTTCCTCTGTGGGATCTCTGACAAATCCGCAGAAGATCTCCGATACATTTAAAAGCGGCGGACAAAAGGGTCTTTCTATGCCTACGGTTAGCGAATATCTAACGTATCTTAGGGAATCGTTTATTATTGATAAGGCCGAGAGATATGATGTGAAAGGCCGAAAGTATATCAGCACTCCATCGAAGTATTACTTCACGGATATCGGCCTTCGAAATGCTCTTCTGAATTTCAGGCAATATGAGGAGACGCATATCCTGGAAAACATTGTCTACAATGAATTAATAATCCGTGGTTATAACGTTGATGTCGGCATCGTCGAGGTCAATGCCACCGAAAACGAAAAGCGGGTTCGCAAACAACTTGAGGTAGATTTTGTGGCGAATCTTGGGAGTAAGCGTTATTATATACAGTCGGCATTTGCGATTCCGGATATCGAGAAAATGCGGCAAGAGCAGGCATCACTGATTCGTATCCCGGATTCATTTAAGAAAATCATTGTCGTCTATGGACAAACACCGCTTTGGAGAAATGAACAGGGAATTACAATCATGAATATTTTTGATTTTCTCCTGAAACCGGAAAGCCTTGACCTGTAATATTGGCTTTTATGGGTTGAAAGTGTAATGGCAAGGCAGACGGGGCAAAAGAACTATCGTCGATTGCAACAATACTCAAAAAAGAAGGCAATAATATTTAGGGCATCCCGTGCCGATATGAATCTCTTCGTCAGATCCGCTAACCGAATTCTCAAGCTTGTGTTGCACAAAAAACATTACGATTTGATATTCATGGTAGGCAGAAATTCCTTTTCGAATGTATAGACAAAATATGGGTAAAGAAATAGCAGGATGGAGAATTAGATTATGAAACAACGGTTAGCAGATTATGTTGTTGATTTTCTGGTAAATAAGGGTGTTACGGATTGCTTTACGGTAGTTGGCGGCGGGGCGATGCATTTAAATGACGCGTTCGGTCACAATGACGGAATGAATTGTATCTATAACCATCATGAACAGGCGTGTGCGATTGCGGCTGAAGCATATGCCCGGTTAGAGAACAAGATTGCTGCCGTATGTGTTACAACCGGGCCCGGCGGAACGAATGCGATCACAGGCGTTGTCGGCG
>JBPOHB010000150.1:0-6471 GCA_052036055.1 Bacillota bacterium
CATATTCACACTGAAAAATATGATCACAGATATCTTGTCTGAAGATTACAAGAGCCAGAGCGATATGCGAACCGTGAATCATCTTGCAAAAATAACGGAAAGTTATACGTCTCTCTTTGGTCTACTCATGGGAAATGATTTCGCACAAATTCCCGATTTCGGTGCATATGTATTTTCTCTTGCGCAAAATGATGATAATGCATTTACGAAAATGGCATCTGAAACACGTAATGGTTCTTCTGATTCTGCTATCTCACCCGATATGCATGCGCTTGTCCTCTCCGATATGCATCGGCTCATTACGATCGCATCTTTTCCTGCGCGAGCCATTACGGATTTGCTTCACGTGCCGCTGGCACCCGATCTGCCGACTTGGCGTCATGACACGACTGGACTTACCGAAAACGACCTTTATACTTCGTTATTCGAATATCATCGCAGCAGAAGCTTTGGCGTTTTCGCGAGATATCATGCATTTATATGGAAGAACAGCCAACTCCAGCCAGTCATTCATCCAGACCCCATCAGCCTGGATCAACTATTCTCCTACGAATATGAGATCAATCAAGCGAGAGAAAATACGCTGCGCCTTCTTCGCCACAGCCGAGCCGATAATGTTCTTCTCTTCGGATCACGCGGTACCGGCAAGTCATCCACTGTGAAGGCTATTGCAAATGAATACAAGGATCGCGGCCTGCGACTCATCGAAATTGATAAAGATGACCTGCTTTCCATACCTGACCTATTGGAGTATCTATCCCAATTAACGAACACCTTTCTTTCCTTCATTCTCTTCCTAGACGATCTCACTTTCCCGGAAGAAGACACTCGATTCACCGTCCTCAAAACCGTCCTTGAGGGTGGTATCAAGAAGCGTCCTGATAATGTGGCGATCTATGCTACCTCCAACAGGCGTCATATTGTCGCCGAAAAAGATTCCAGCGAGACGTATGCAAATGACGCTCATGATGAGCTTCTATCCTTATCGGATCGATTTGGTATTTCCGTTCGCTTCTCTTCGCCCAATCAACAAATCTATCTAAATATCGTTTATGGCATTCTTTCCGACAGAAAGATCGAAATTGATCGTGAAGTCGTCGCACAGAAAGCGCTCACGTGGGCCATGCGCGAAAATGGGCGTTCGCCACGCACCGCTCGTCAATTTGCAGATTATTATGAGTCCGTTATGGATTCACCCGACAAATAAATGCCCTGCAAAGAATCCCTATTGCCGCCAAACGGATCGTTTACAAGGAGAGTAATTATGTCAAAGAAAATGAAAACGGATCTTACCTACGCGCTGATCGGATGCGGACGTATATCCGCTAAACATATTCGCGCAGTACAAAAAAAGGGCAGCGGCCTTGCTATCAAGGCAATTGTTGATCAAAATATAGACGCACCAGCGGCGCTTCTTCATTCGATTGGCATGTCAAAAAAGAAGATGAAAGCGTTCTTCTCGCATGTGAAGATCTATACGGATTACCAGACTATGCTTGATGAAATCCATCCAGAAGTCGTAGCGATCACTGTTCCCTCTGGTCTTCATTACCAAATCGGGAAGGCAGCCCTTCTATCCGGTTCACATATTCTTCTTGAAAAACCCATGACGATGCGGCTTTTTGAAGCGAAAGAACTCGCTGAATTATCTGAGACGACTGGATGCAAAATAGCAATGGGCCATATCTATCGCTACCTTCCAATCGTTGGGAATTTGCAAAAAGATATTGCTTCCGGTGTTTTCGGCAAAATCAGCCACGGAAGTGTAATCGTTCGCTGGGGACATGACCAGAAGTATTACGATCAGGCTTCATGGCGCGGCACATGGAAAAGTGACGGAGGATCGCTTATGAATCAATCCATCCATGCACTTGATCTCATGTGCTGGCTCATGAATAGTACCCCGATTTCGGCAAGCTGTATGCTTGCCAAACGCACACACGATATTCAGGCGGAAGATGTTGCCGCAGGCATTATGAAGCTGCAAAATAATGCGCTATGTCAGATTGAAGGTACAACCAATACGCCGCAATACGATCACGAGGCGTCGTTTTATATCTGCGGAACCGAAGGCACATTACGTGTAGGTCTTCGTAAAGGCATGCCATTCTTTGACATACGAAATGCAAAAGGAAAGAAGAAAACCTTTTCCTACGTTAGTAGAGAATTTCACGAAAAGGGCATCAAAGGTATTTTGTCTCTCCTTAACCCTCACGAAGCCATATATAATAATCTCGTCTATGCCATCACAAATAATACGAGCCCCATTGCCGACGCAATCTCCGGACATAAATCCGTCGAAACCGTACTCGCCCTCTATCAATCCGCTCTCTTGGGAAAAGAAGTATCGTTACCGCTAACAGACGATTTCTCTTCTGAGAACATGTCCGGGTTTTTTAGCTGATATCGGATTCGTAGTATACAAACCGCTGCGAGCAAGAGAAATACACACTGCATAATCTGTGCGCTTTCGCCCCCCGACTCCCCTGTCTTCGCATACTGTACACCCATGACTTTGGTTGATGGTGGGGTAATCTCTTCGGGTATTTTCTGATTACGAAAGGTCAGTATGTCTGTCTCGCCCCATGTTGTATTCACAAAGTACTTTTCCGGGTCAATTTGATAGCCTTCTTGCGTCTCAATCTCCTGTATATAGTAATTTCCAGGCAGAAGAATAACTATTCCATATCCATTTGTATCCGTTACAATTGTTCCGACCTCAATACTTGAATCCGTGCGGTACACGCCAAAGACGACGCCGCTCATGGGTTTTTGGCTGTCGGCTGTCACTTTGTAGACTTCGATTGTGGCCATTTTCTGATCTTCTACGGTTAGCGTGTCTTCTGAGTAGAGGGAGCCTTGTGCAGGTGTTAGGGAGATGGAGAAGGCTATTTTGTCGGAGAGTGCATACCCGGTCAGGGATTTTGTCTCGATGAGTGTGTAGTTCCCGTAGGGCAGGACTTTCGTTTTTGCCTTGCCTTCGCTATCGGTTGTTACCGTGTCGATTAGGTTTGCATCTTTGTCGTAGACTTCGAAGATGACGCCCGGCATGGCAAGTTTGGTGTCCGCCGTTTGTTTGTAGATTTCCATTGTTCCTGCAATTTTCTTGTTTACGATGGGCTGGCCGTCGTTAAAGGCGAAGTAGAGGGTCTGGCTTGCCTGTTCTGCCTGTGTGACGGTGATTTCGTAATGGGTGTCATCTTTTATGACATCAGCCGTTACGGCGGTTTCTACGGCGTAGTAGGTGCCGTAGTAGAGATCCGCATCGGTTGTTGCTTTGCCGTTCTTGTCGGTCGTTATCGTATCGACAAGGGCGTCTTTCGTGTACATGACATTTCCGAACAGATCGGTTATGTCGGCTGAAGCGTAGATGTCAAAGGTGATTCCCTGGGCTGCGATTGTGCCCCATTCGTATGCTTTGGTTTCTTCGTTCCAGACAGCATCTTCTTTTTCCTTTGTGAGTGTCAGGCATACATTCTGTCGCTCATTTACCATGGATGTGGTGCCGGATACGACGCCGCCCGATACGGTGAAGCTTCGCACGGTGGTGTCGATCTTATAGCCTGTCGGTGCGTTTGTCTCACACCAGTAGTAGGTGCCGTCTGGGATATGCGAGAAGGTGTACATGCCGCTTGCATCTGTTGTGCCGGCAACCCAACCAAGTGTCCAGTCCCCGGCGTTCTCAGCGTTGTTCCAGATCAGGATGCCCGCACCGGGAAGTCCGGCGCCTGTCTCGGCCGATAGCTTTAGGAGCGTGACCGTGGAGACATCGTCTACCATGGATGTGGTGCCGGATACGACGCCGCCTGATACGGTGAAGCTTCGCACGGTGGTGTCGAGCTTATAGCCGACAGGTGCGCTTGTCTCGCACCAGTAGTAGGTACCGTCTGCTACATTTGCCAGGGTGAACATGCCGCTCGCATCCGTTGTGCCGGAAACCCATCCATGTGTCCAGTCCCCGGCGTTGGCGGCGTTGTTCCAGATCAGGATGCCCGCACCGGGAAGCCCTGCGCCTGTCTCGGCCGATAGCTTTAGAAGCGTGACGTTTGGCTGTGCGTCTTGTAGTGCTCTCCCTGACGGGTCCGTACCGTTGGTCTGTGTACTGGCACAAACCATCGTCTGGAAGGTACCGCTTGCCGTAAACAGGTGGATGTTGGACGTGTCTTTGTTCGTATACCCCATCACGGCGATTACCTTATCGGACGCCGCATACGCGCTCGCATCCGTCAGCTGCAAGGTGATGTTCACATCGCCCGTGAAGCTTGTGCCGCTCATACTGGCCACACCCGCCGGAAGGCTTGTGATCTGCCAGGAGTCGGTGTTCTCTTCCTCTACATACACCGTGCACTGCAATGCGCCGTTCACGTTTGTCCATGCGGTAGCTTCTTTAACGTATATGTCTGGATCAATTAACGCCTTGTTCACGCCTAGATCGAAGAGGGACAGGGCGAAGGTGAGTGCTGCGTCATGGCCGTTCGCGTTCGTGTTTGCACGAACCGTATAGTCATACCCGTTGCCGCTACCTAGGTAGTAGCTCTCCACCCAATGAATCGCGACTTGCGTCGCGTACCGCGCGTCATTATCCGACAGGCCGGTATTTGTATTGTATGGATACCCGTTTTGGATGATCGCCTGTACACCGGCCAGGTAGTCCGCATTGGTCAGTGCTGCATCGTTGGGCGTATAGGTTGTGCCTCCCGGCCCGTACCCTTCCGCATCCACGCAATAGGCAACCTCGTTCGTGCCGGCTACGTAGTAGAATCCGGTCTCCATGGAAGACCCGGTTGCACTGGTGAAGTAACTGACGTGCTGTGCGTTGTTGATGGTCACGCTTGCGGGCGGAGACCATCCGGCAAAGACACCCGCTAAGGGTATGAGACAGATAAGAAGAGACAGGGAAAAAAGAACAAGAATGCATTTGGTTTTCTTTTTCACGATTTACCTCCAAAAATAAAGGGAAACAAAAAAGCGAGCCGCTCATGTACGCGGTTCGCTTCTTGTTTAGTCATATAGATCTTCTCGTATTGTAACCATTAGCTTCCTAGGTTACGGGCGGTTTGTTTCGTGCCTTATGCGGCGGGCGTAGTTTCGGGAAGAGAACATGCTGTCGTTTCAATCTTAATACTCTCCATGTTGCAAGACGGATCCACCCATATTGTGACGGGTACAGACGTGACACCGAAAGTGTTACCTGCGCATCCCATCTTTCCTTCCACATACGATTCCGCATACAACTCATCCGCACTGCCATAGCCTAACGACCAGGACTTCCAGTCCCAACCAATGACTTCCGCATCCGGGTACCACAGCCCCTTCTCTTGCAGTTTGGCGATGACAAGGTTTCGGATATTCTCGGGGTTTTCCGTATACCATGTCCCTGTTGTTGTCGCGACGGTGGTTGGTGTTGGCGTGGTTACGGCTGTTGTCGTCTGTGTGGCCGGCTTAGGTGTAGGCGTTGCCGTCTTAGGCTTAGGCGTAGGCGAAGGGGTGGCAACGGCTATCGTCTCGGTCGGCTCGGGTGTCGCTGTCTCCTGCACCGTGGGTTCGACTACGACCGGGCCGATGGCGGTCAGTAGCAAAAGGTTCACATACGCTTCGTCACTTGTCAGGACGTATTGATTGGACTGCCCCGTCACTGTGACCTGCTCGCCTTTGGTAAGGCTACGAAGAACCGTTGTTCTCGCTTTATCCGTGTACAGCCGCACACCGTCCATGTTTGCCGCATAGATCACGGGAGAGGCAAGCGGAACAATGGATTCTGTGTCGATGGGTGCCGGGGTAAGGGTGGGAGAAGGTTCACTTACACTTCCAGACTCAGAAGGAATACTCTCTCCCTGAGAAGTGGAATCTGTAACATCTGCTCCGCATGCGGTCAGAGCCACGATTGACATGGATATTAGGAAAAAAAATACATAAACGAAATAACTTCATATCAATAAATTCCTCCTTTCATCAAGATATACCCTTGCTGAGAAACAGTTGGATAAATGCGAAAGTGCCATCATCATGCCCGCCCCCCCAAAAAAGCATGATGATAGGCACCATGAAGAAAAAAATTCTTCCAAAATAGAAACACAATAAAAAACATTACCTATGTATTTACTATTCCGCAAGAATAAAATACAAAAAATAAATACTACTGTCAACTCCAATAATGGGATATATACGAAATATTGCGTAAATATTTTTATTATTCCATTTTGTCTTCACAGGAATCAATACCTTCAAAGAGAATGTCAACAATGCGGAGTGCCTGCTGATCAATGATCTGGTAGCATATCTCCTTACCGCTACGAACCCCCTTAATCACACCAGCTGATTTGAGTTTTGCCAGATGTTGCGACAAACCGCTCTGGGTAATTCCCAGGTTTTGCTGAATCTTCCCAACGTTACAATGATATTTATTGAGACCTCGAACAATGCAGATCCTCTGTGGATGAGCAAGGGCTTTGAGCATCTCCGTTCTCTTAC
>JBPOHB010000032.1:0-3063 GCA_052036055.1 Bacillota bacterium
GTCATTTTCATGTTGCGGATAAAGTTATGCAGATTCGGAATAATTACGATCTTTCTTTCACAGGACCAGATCAAGCTCATGGAACTGGCGTCTTCAACGGAGAGATTGGCGTCATCAAAGAAATCAATTCGTCTGAAGGCATTGTCATAGTCGAACTCGATGATACAAGGATTGTAACGTATGATAAATCCTCGCTTGACGATTTGGACTTGGCATATGCGACAACGGTTCACAAGAGCCAGGGAAGCGAATTCCCTATCGTCATTCTTGCCGTTCCGGCAGGTTCGTCCGTTTTGAACAATAGGAATTTACTCTATACAGCTGTTACAAGGGCAAAATCCAGGCTCTTTATTGTTGCAGACCGGAAGACGCTTGATAAGATGGTTCGTTCTTCGCATCAATCAAGAAGATTGACGTCGCTTTGTTCGTTCCTTCAGATGTATGGGGAATAGGACGAGAAGATGAGAAATGGAGTCATGCTATCATCAGCAAAAGATCACTGCCTTCAAATTCGATCGAGAGTATATGCATCAACTTGGAGAAAAGTACTATTCCCGGATGTATGTAATTTCTGTGGCACGATATTGTTACCAGATACGGATTCATCAGCAAATTTTTTCTCTTCTACTCTTCATATATGTCGACATTGTCTGTCATCACTTCCCGTATTTTTGCCGGATGAAAGGAAGAGAAGGTGCCTTTCCAATCCCTATGAGGGAGACCCAATTGAGAATTTTGAAGTATTGGTGTGTTTTCGATACGAAGAGCCGATTTCGAGTGCTTTGCGTTTGATGAAATTCAGAGATGCAGAATATTATGGGCAGGTTTTCCCGTTCTTTATGGCTGAGGCGATATCTCGGGAAGAAGGTGAGTTTGATTGTGTTATTCCCATTCCGCTATCCGATAAACGGCTACAAAAAAGGGGTTATAATCAGGCATATCTTCTGGCTAAGCCTCTCGCGGATAGTCTTGGGATACCTTGTATCTGCGCTTTTTTGAGACGCGTCAGAAATACGAAGCAACAAAGTAGATGTGCGGATCCATATGTGCGAATTCAAAATATATCGGGTGCTTTCGAAGTGCCAGAAGAATATGATGTTTCCGGGTTATCCGTCCTTCTCGTCGATGATGTCCATACAACGGGAAATACGCTACACGAAGCAGCGATGAGTTTATTTTCGCGAGGTGCGAGGCATGTTGCGGCCATTGCGGTTTCGTCAAGACGCGATGTAAATTGTCATGGATCAATGAAGTGACAATCACTTTGCTTTTGCGAAATTGTAAATAGTGCTTGTGATTTTAACGAGTTCTGTGAACAGGCTTGAGAGAATAGACGGCAATTGATATAATGAAGTCGCCTGGAATGTCCGAGACTCACGTTTTTGAACCTTCATGACTTAAAAGGGAATCCGGGGTTAGTGCAGATAACATCATGCCTCGAGCGCTTTGCGAAGCGCTTATTTGAGGAAGATGAGAGACTGCCGCAGGATACCCACCTGGCAATAGCTAGGTGTCAAAAGGTGGGAATCGACAGGACAGGTTTTTTTATTGATGAGGTAGAACGTTTCATGAGCTTGTTACATGATGCCAGTTTAATTGCAAAACGTGACCCGGCGGCCAGAGGTGTGCTAAGTGTTATCCTGCTTTATCCGGGGTTTCATGCATTGGTATATCATAGGGTCAGTCATTTTTTGTTTCGCCATAAATTATATGCGCTTGCACGATGGAATTCGCAGTGTGGAAGATTTTGGACAGGAATTGAAATTCATCCCGGAGCACAGATAGGCTCTGGGCTTTTTATTGATCACGGCATGGGCGTAGTTATCGGAGAGACGGCTGTGATCGGCGAGCATTGCACCATCTATCATGGTGTGACACTCGGCGGTACAGGGCATGGCAAAGGTAAGAGACACCCAACCATTGGCGATAATGTTCTCATTGGTGCAGGTGCGAAACTTCTTGGCCCGTTTTGTGTTGGAAACAACGCGATGATCGGGTCAAATGCCGTTGTTCTTTCAGATGTTCCTGACAACGCAACCGTCGTTGGGATACCAGCAAAAATCGTACGAATTGAAGGGAAACCCGTTTGCCATGCCAATGCTTTGGATCATGGCAATACGGCCGATCCTGTTGAGCAAGAGCTTTGTCGACTCTTACATCGAATACTTGCGCTTGAAAAGCAGCTGGGAATCGTCTCGGATGATAGTTCCCGAATCAAACGATGTACGAATGTAAATGATGAGCTATCTGAGAAAAACAAATAAGCATGACATTCCCGTAAATTTGGAGGATATATGAAAATATTCAATACGCTTACTCGCAGTAAACAAGAGCTTGAAACAATCGTTTCGGGTCATGTGAAGATGTACGCATGTGGACCGACTGTGTACAATTATTTTCATGTTGGAAATGCCCGGCCGTTTATCGTGTTTGATACGCTCAGACGCTACCTCGAATATCGGGGGTATGAGGTGGAATTCTGTCAGAATTTCACGGATATTGACGATAAAATGATTGCAAGTGCTCTTTCTGAGCATTCATCTGTCAAAGAGATTGCGGATCGATATATTGCAGAATATTACATTGATGCTGACAAACTTCATGTACTTCGCCCGACCTATCAGCCGAGGGCGACAGAGACGATGCAAGAGATTATTGAGATGATCAATACGCTCGTGAAAAAAGGATATGCGTATGAGATGGATGACGGTGTCTATTTTGATGTCGCAAAATTCGAAAGATATGGGCGCCTATCACATTACAATTTGGACGAATTACGAGACGGCGCAAGTGATCGCGTACTCAAGGGAGAAGAAAGACAGAGGGCTTCTGATTTTGCCCTGTGGAAGAAAAAGAAGCCGGGTGAGCCTTTCTGGGAATCGCCGTGGGGTGAAGGGAGACCGGGTTGGCATATCGAATGTTCAGCGATGAATAAGAAGTATCTTGGAGATACGATTGATATTCACTGCGGTGGACAAGATTTGATTTTTCCCCATCACGAAAACGAAATTGCGCAAAGCGAGGCAGCAAATGACGCTCCTTTTGCAAAATATTGGATGCATA
>JBPOHB010000203.1:0-7532 GCA_052036055.1 Bacillota bacterium
GCGGCGAGCTTGCTGCCTGTGTTCTGATTGATTCTGTTTCGCGTATGATTCTCGGCGTACTCCCGAATACATCTGCATATCAAGATGAATCCCATATGAAAGGTGTGCTTGAGGCTTTGCAATACACGCGACCTGAGATTTGGCATGAGAAAAGTGTTCCGTCTGTATTGTTATCTGGTCACCACGCCAGGATTAAGGAATGGAAACGAATATCATCTCTATATGAGACATGGCAATTACGCCCAGATATGTTTGATCAGCTCACAGTCTCTGCGGACGATTGGGACAGACTACTTGAAATGAAAGAACAAGAAACAAGGGGTTAACGGCAAAGGCTCGTTTACCCCTTGTCCAAAATGTATTTGTTAATTACATGTAGGATGCCATCATTGTCATTCGATGAAGTCAGATAATCCGCTGCGTTCTTAACGATCGGCCTTGCATTTTCCATTGCCACGCCAAGCCCAGCAAAGGATATCATGGAGATGTCATTGAATCCATCGCCACAAGCGATTAGGTTCTCCTTCGTGAGTTTGTTTTCGGATAGTAGTATCGATAATGCCATAGCTTTGTCAACATTTTGCGGCATGATTTCGAGAAAATATGGTTCTGAACGGTATATGCTTAACAAATCTCCATATTGCTCATTTAATTTGATTTCAATTTGTTCTAGGTACGCTGGATGCGCAGTCATCAGACATTTGTTTACGTTAAAATTCACGTATTCCGGAAAGTTATCGACAGAAAGAATCGGAATACCGTTGATGCCTGCTTCATTTATCATATATTCGTCAATTTTGGTTCCTGTGATGACGGTTTCCTTCTCATATGTGATCATCCCGACATGATTTTCTTGAGCAAATGCATAGAGCTTGGGTATGATTTCCATAGGAAGGATCTTCTCGTAGACAATCCCATTCGTCTGGCAATTTGTAATTCTTGCCCCGTTAAATGACAAAATATAGCTACCATATTCGGATAGCTGCAGTTCTTCTGCAAGCTTCATGCAACCAGCCGTAGGGCGTCCTGTTGCGAGGACAATTTTTACTCCCAATCGCTGGATTTCAAGGAGTGCTTCTTTTGTTGAAGGGGGGATTACTTTTTGACTATTCGTCAGCGTGCCATCAATATCAAGAGCAATCATTTTATACTTCATATATACGTCTTATCCTTCTCATGTTGTCCATTATTTGTTTGATCATATATGATTTGTCGATTTGGCGCAACTAATTGTGTGATATTAGGGAATACGGATCTCTGCATAATTCGTTAACAAGATCGTACAAAACACGACGATACCTGTTTACAGTCGCTTGGCAAAAACATTTGCGTGTTTAGCAAGAGAACGGTATTATTTGCAGTAGTGCCGTTGCGAATATGCATCTTTTCGTATGCTATAATTAATGCGACCATTACAAATAAGAAGGGAATCAGCGTGTCATGACAAAGAAGTCTACATATGATAATGAGAGCATTTCATCACTTAAAGGTGCAGACCGGGTGCGGAAGCGTCCCGCTGTCATTTTCGGTTCGGATGGAATGGAGGGGTGCGAGCATTCATTTTTCGAGATTCTTTCAAACTCGATTGACGAAGCACGCGAAGGGCAAGGAGATCGGATCGAGGTGATTCGATATGCCGACGGCTCAATGCTCGTGGAAGATTTTGGACGCGGAATTCCACTTGATTATAATGCGAAAGAGGAGCGATTCAACTGGGAGCTCGTCTACTGTGAACTGTATGCTGGCGGAAAATACAACAATAATTCGGGTGAGAATTATGAGTATAGTCTTGGGCTCAATGGTCTGGGTGCATGCGCGACGCAATATGCATCGGAGTATTTTGATGTTACATCATTTAGTGACGGCTATAAGTATACGGTTCATTTTGAAAAAGGCGAAAACATCGGTGGCCTTCAAAAAGAGCAAACGCGGTTTAAGCGTACGGGAACGATACAGAAATGGAAGCCGGACAGAGATGTATTTACGGAGATTAAGATTCCCGTGGAGAAGATTTTGCAGACGCTTAAGCGACAATCGGTGGTTAACAGTGGCGTGACCTTCCATCTGATTGATGATGAGACAAAAGAAGAATACACATTTTGTTATCCGGATGGCATCCTAGGGTATATAACGGAACTTGACGAAGAGAAGGGGATGACAAAGCCCTATCAATTTGATGGTTCGGGAAGAGGCAAGGATCGCGAAGATAAACCCGAATATAAAGTTCGCTCACAGATCGCATTCTCTTTTAATAACGAGATAAATCTGCTTGAGTATTATCATAATTCGAGCTTTCTCGAATATGGCGGCGCACCGGACAAAGCTGTCCGCAACGCATTTACGGCTGAAATCGATCGCCAGATCCGTTTGCGTGAGAAATATAAAGCAGGGGAGAGTAAGATAACTTTTCTGGATATATCGGATAGTCTTCTACTTGTTACGAGCTCGTTTTCGACGCAGACAAGTTATGAAAATCAGACCAAAAAAGCCATTAACAACAAGTACATTCAAGATTTCATGAATGAATTGATTCGTGAGAAACTTGAGATCTGGTTCATTGAGAACAAATCAGATGCCGATCGAGTCATAGATCAGCTATTGATTAACAAGAGAAGTCGTGAAAATGCCGAGAAGACAAGATTAAATGTCAAGAAGAAACTGATGGGTTCACTTGATATCAATAATCGCGTTAAGAAATTTGTTGATTGCCGAACAAAGGACTTGCTTCACAGAGAACTCTATATTGTGGAGGGTGACTCTGCTCTTGGATCGTGTAAGATGGGCCGCGACGCAGAATTTCAAGCGATTATGCCCGTACGCGGAAAGATACTGAACTGTCTTAAATCCGATTATGATGTCATTTTTAAAAGTGAAATCATCGTAGATCTTCTCAAGGTTATGGGATGCGGGGTTGAGATTAAATCTAAGCATAACAAGGATCTATCTTCTTTTGATATGAATCTGCTTCGATGGAACAAAGTAATTATCTGCACAGATGCAGATGTGGACGGTTATCAGATTCGGACATTGATTCTTGCCATGCTATATCGGCTGACCCCGACGCTTATTGAGGCGGGGAAAGTCTTTATCGCCGAATCACCGCTTTTTGAAATCGTCTACAAGAACAAGAAGGAAGAAGAGATTCTTTTTGCATATGACGAGAAAGAGAAGATGGAAATACTGCAGAAATACCAGCCTGAATTCTGCTTCATTCAACGCTCGAAAGGACTTGGCGAGAATGAGCCTGAAATGATGTGGAAGACAACGATGAATCCGGCTTCGAGACGACTGATACGCGTCATGCCAGATATGGCACAGGAAACATCGGATAAATTCGATCTTCTGCTTGGTGACAATTTGCAAGGAAGAAAGAGCCATATAGAGAAGAATGGGCATCTTTATCTCGAAATGCTGGATATTGGTTAATTTTTTCAACATCTGATTTCGGTAATAAATTGATGGGAGTATCAAATGGCAAAGAAAGAAAAGGGTCAGGATCAGACGACCGCTCGAAAAGATAAAAAATATGTTGATAATGAAGGTGGCGTGCGTAATACCGTGTGGCAGGAATATCCTGCGCAAGAACAGCGCATAACGGATACACTTGAATTGAATTATATGCCATATGCTATGAGCGTTATCGTCTCTCGGGCTATTCCTGAGATTGATGGCTTCAAGCCGTCTCATCGTAAGCTACTCTATACGATGTACAAGATGGGACTTCTTTCTGGAGCAAAAACAAAATCCGCAAATGTAGTCGGGCAGACGATGAAGCTCAATCCTCATGGCGACATGGCGATCTATGAGACCATGGTTCGATTGACGCGTGGTAACGGTTCGCTTCTTCACCCTTATGTTGATTCGAAAGGTAATTTCGGTCGCCAATATTCGAGAGATATGCAGTTTGCCGCTTCAAGATATACGGAGGTCAAGCTTGATAAACTTTGCGAAGAAGTTTTTCGGGGTCTCGACAAGAATGCCGTAGACTTCATGGACAACTATGATGGTACGACGAAGGAGCCAATGCTTCTACCAGCATCATTTCCCTCCATCCTTGTAAATAGCAACCAAGGTATAGCCGTAGGTATGGCATCAAATATCTGTTCATTTAACATAAGTGAAGTATGCCAAGCAACGATTGCGTATATGAAGGACCCCACATGCAATTTACTCGAAATTATGCCTGCTCCTGATTTCTCTGGTGGCGGTATAATCCTCTATGACATGAATGAAATGAGTCAGGTTTATGAAACGGGCAGAGGCCCGGTAAAAATCCGTGCAAAATATCATGTTGATAAGAAGAACAATTTGATAGAAATATATGAGATACCCTATACGACAACAGCTGAGGGCATTATTGAAGAAATAACCGAATTAGTTCGTTCAGGTAAAATCAAGGATATTAATGATGTCAGAGATGAGACGGACCTAAATGGGCTAATGGTCACAATCGAGTGTAAGCGAGGGGTTGATCCGGATGCACTCATGACAAAGCTTTTCCGATTCACGAAACTGCAGGACACCTTCTCATGCAATTTCAATATTCTCATCAACGGAATGCCCCGCGTTCTTGGCGTTCGTTCCATTATTGCAGAATGGCTTGTATGGCGACGTGTTTGTCAGAAAAGAGAAGTATCCTATGATCTTGATAAAAAATTGGATCGTCTTCATCTTCTGGACGGTCTAGCCAAGATCCTTCTCGATATTGATCGTGTGATCGCAATTATCAGAAACACGGAACTGGAAACGGATGTTGTCCCCAATTTGATGGAGAACTTTGATTTAGACGCTCTCCAGGCCGAATATGTCGCCGAAATCAAGCTAAGAAATATTAACCGCCAATATATTCTCAACCGAACGGCTGACCGAGAGAATCTCATTAAGGATGTCGCAGATCTAAATGATATTCTCAGAAAGCCTCATCGAATTGATCTGCTGATTCAGAAGGCGCTCGAGAATGTTGCTAAAAAATATGGACAACCACGCAGAAGTGAAATTATGCACATCGATGAAGTGGAGCATCTCTCGCTTGATCAGATGATTGAGGACTATAAACTCAAGCTATTTATGACCGAGCATGGATACATAAAGAAAATACCGCTTACATCACTTAGAAGTGCGGGCGAACTCAAGACAAAAGAAGAAGATCGCATACTTATTGAGTTGGAGGGAAAAAACAAAAGTGATGTTGTTTTCTTTTCTGACCGCGCAAATGTGTATAAAATGAAGGTGCATGAACTGACTGATACAAAGCCATCTGAACTTGGCGGGTATCTGCCGAACATTTTGTCAATGGAAGATGGCGAGCGCATTCTCTTTATGCATATGACGGAAGATTATCTTGGTGATATGTTATTTGCTTTTGAGAACGGGAAAATTGCACGAGTCTCAATGAAATCATATGAGACGAAAACGAATCGCAAGAAACTCATCAATGCCTATTGTGCCGCTTCTCCTGTCTGCTCAATTATGTATATAGATCACGATGAAGATTTCGCTGCATTTTCGAATCTCCGCAAGGCGATTACCTTCTCAAGCACGTTAGTTCCCGTGAAGACAACCCGCGCCTCGCAGGGCGTGCAGCTTCTTGTTTCGAAAAAGGGGAGTGTTATGACATCTGTTGTTCGACTTGAAGATGCAGGATTTTCTGATCCGGAGTATTATAGGATACGTAGAATACCTGCGATAGGCTATTACCTGAAAGAAGAGACAATTGTGAATCGCCAGTTGACATTAGGAGAAGTGTGACAATATGTCCGAGAACGTTTATCTTGACAACAGACAAATCAAAGGAGAAGGCATATTCGGTCGTTTGCTTCTCTATTTGGGTCTGGCCGTTCTACTGTTTTCGGCTCTTTATTTTGGAACTATTTACAATGAGCAGGTTAAAATTTCGTCGATTTTGCCTTCTTTTCAGTCAGCACTTGATAATCACAACTATACAGCGGCGCTTGATATATATCGAGATGTTCAGGCAGATGTATTAAGTGCTGACCCAGATAAGCAAGATGAGGTGAAGCAGGAACTCGAAATTCTGCAGGAAATGGAAGATATCGTTTTCGAGCGCGTAGACAGTATTGAAGCGGAAATTCGTTCAGATCGATATTCACCTAGTGTGGATGACAAAGTCTTTTTAGAGCAGATGGGCGAGCTAACTGGATCTCGTGTATCGGATTGGCTTGAAAACATATGCCAAGAATTTCTTCTGGGTACGATAGAGAAGCCAACACTCCTTTTCATTTTCGAACAGATCGGTTCATATTCCAATATTTCAGCGGCTGCTGAACCACTTATGAACGAAATTGATACAATTGAGTTAGCGAAAGGTGATGTTCAGTCAGCAGAAACATATTATGCTGCCGGAGACTATATTCAAGCTGTCAATCTGTTTCAAAGTGTAATTGATAGTTACACAGGTTTCGTAAATGAATACGCGACATCTCGTTTGTCAGAATGTAAAAGTGTTATGTATGATCCCATCATGAGTCAGTGCAAATCACTTATCGATAATTTTCGCTATTACTCTGCCGAAAATATCCTGTCCGATATGTCCACTGTTTTCCCAGATGATCAGAATGTTGCTTCTCTTCTACTCAAGGCTACAGAGAATACGTCGCCAGTCGTTACGTATACGGGTGGAATTCAAGTCCTGGCTGTGAAGTCATTGATTGCGGATACTTCTATGGCATTTTCGTCACAAAATAACACGTATACCGATGCTTCAATGCTTACAACATCAGAATTTTCGGCAATACTTGAACAACTATATGCAAATAACTATATACTCGTTGATGTTCATTCTGTTGTTGATCTTTCTTCGCCAACGAGTGTCATTGTATCTTCCATGGATATTCCTGAGGGCAAAAAGCCGCTGGTAATCATTTTTGAGAATCCAAATTACTCCGCATATCAATATGGATATGGTTTGTGTGATCGGCTTGTACTAAACGAGCAAAATCAAGTCTGTGGTGAATATTTGAATGCATCCGGTCAGACCGTGGTTAGTAGAACGTCGGAAGCCATTGGTATTTTGGATGCTTTTGTTGAAGAGCATCCTGACTTCACATTTGATGGGGCAAAAGGGATTATTTCTCTGAGCGGATATGAGACTGTTTTCGGTTATATTACCAATAGCGATCAGGTCGATGATCGTAATACGGCACTTGCCGCAAAGGGCCTTCAATCGTACAATCCGACAGAAGAAGAGATCTCGTCCAACATAGATGCAGTTTCCGCAATCGTCGATCGCCTGACTGAATCTGGCTGGACTTTCGCATCATCAACGTATGGATATGTCAATGCAAACAGTTGCAATCTTGACTATATTACTTCTGACACAGAAAAATGGCTGAATCAAGTTGGACTACTTACCGGGGATGTCCAAATCCTTGTGTATCCTAATGGTGACTTCATTAAAGGATCAGATGATCGTTGCGCATACTTAGAGAGCCAAGGATTTCGCATATTTTTCGGTGTTGGGCCGATAGCCTATTCGACATATGGAGATAATTATTTGTATTTTGACAGAATCA